>NZ_CP045293.1:4600000-4732500 GCF_009363075.1 Paenibacillus guangzhouensis
CGAATGTTACACCGGACTGCTGAATTGCCTTTGCATCACCCATCAGACTGTCTAAGAAGAACCGCAGCGGCAACGAGTAGAGCCCTCCTCGCATCTTGGCCCCATCCAGGATGTTCATCTCATACGTATTGGAATCAAAGGCAGGGTCCTGCTTCATCAATTCGTTCAAGTTCACCAACGCTTGCTTGTCTACGTATTTCCCAACCGGAAGACCGCTCACATCTAGTGCAATCAGATCGGCCCCTTTACCGGACAAAAGCTCTGTATTGGTGGTATTCACATATTTCTCGAGATCACCTTCTGGATTGGAGCCTTCCCCTTGACTGTATGCCTTGATCTGAATATCCACATCGGGATGCTTCTCTTCATACATTTTCTCTGCTTGAGAATACACAGGATCTGCCTGGTATACAGATAAGACAACAATTTTCTTGCCTTCCTGCCCCTGCTTTCCTTCTTTCTTCCCCTCACCAGCCTGTCCGCTAGCGCATGCTGACAGCATCAGCGTTAAGGCAACGATTAAACTGAGTATGCTACTTTTTTTCATCCTACACCTCTCCTCTCCATTCTCCATGCAATCAATGCGGCCCAGATCACATTAGACCCTTATACGCTGACCTTCGGTTAGCGGCTCACTACTCTCCACGATTATGCGATCTTGCGTATATGCCCCTTGTAACACCAAAGTTTCTTGACCATTCGTGCCTCCTAATCGGACTGGAGCTTTGCGAACGATAAATGTATTACCCAGCGGGCCTGAACGCTCATCGACGATAAGCACATAGCTGTTCTTCCCTTCTTGACGGATGGCTTGATTCGATACGAGCATACTACCCTCAGCCTTCTCCGATTGCGTCATGTCCACGCGCACAAGGTCATTCGTTTGTACCTGCGGATGTTTAACCTTCACCGTGATCCGTTGACCCGAAGCCAGCTGAGACGCACTCCCTCCATCCCCCTCTTGGGCGGAAGACCCACCAACTGCATCGGTCAAGGACCGAATGTCCGCAATGACCCCTTCTACCGGAACATTAGCCCCATCATGCTCGACTTGAACCTTCATCTTCTCCCCGGCATGCAGTTCCCGGCTCATGGCATCCGGGATGACAATCTCGAATTGATAGCCTTGCTGCAGATTAGCTAAGCTGACATCCGGGCCACCGCTTCCCGAGGGTAGCTGCGGCGTCGCCTGCACTCGCGTCACCACGCCGTCAAAAGGCGCAACGATCTGTCTGCGGTCCCTACCTTCCTCTTGCATCGTGTTCACTTTTCGCTCCTGAACGCCAATCGCGATTCGCGCACGCTCCAGCTCCCGCTTCGTGCTGCGCGCTTGCATCTCGTCATTATTTTGTACGGCTGCAATATAGGCGTCTTGCAAGCCACCCATCGAGAGCCGCTGCTCCTCCAATCCCGCCTGTGCATCCAGTATTTCTTGCGCTGCCGCTGGATTCTCATAGGTAATCAATGGCTGCCCCTTCGCGACATGATCCCCCTCTTTCACATGAACCTTCTGAACAGTCCATTCCGGCTTGTTCGATAAATCGATCTGCTGCCGAGGCATAAGCCGAGCCGTGCCACGCCACTCGGTGACTAACTCGCCTTGCCTCCCTAGTTCGGTCCGCACCTTTGGCAATTGCATCGTCAGCAATGTATTGCTCGATAGGGTGAGCAGAAGGAGCAATCCGATGAACAGGCCGGAAAACCACGCTATTTTTCGTTTTTTTCTCGACTCCGCCGTTTCTATCATCTCAGTAGCCATCCGATCCCTCCTCTCCTCTCAATCGCTACCCTTTGATCCCCGACATCTGAACCCCTTCGATAAAATAAGACTCCGCATAGACGAACAACAGAACCATTGGCGTCATATAGACCATCGATGCGGCAAAACCGTTGCCCTGGGCTTCCTTATGAATGCGCGATAAATAAAGCGATAATGGCTGCTTGAATGCATCCTCCAAGAAGATCAAGGGCTGCTCGACCATATTCCAATAATCAACGAACAACAAGACGATCAGCGCCGCAATCCCCGGCTTCATCAAAGGCAGCATAATTCGATAGAAAATGCGGTAATGTCCGGCACCATCCATCTGAGCCGCTTCAACCAGCGCATAGGGAATGGAGAGCATAAATTGTCTCAGCATGAACACGCCGAATGCCGCGAATATCCCTGGCAAAATAATCGCACTAGCTTTATTCATCAATCCAAGCTTGTCAGCAATAATATAATTGGGAACCAAGGTCACTTGGAAAGGCATCAGCATCGTCATCAGGTACACCCGAAACCAACCTTCTCTCCCCTTGAACCGGAGCTTAGCAAAAGCGTACGCGGCCAGCGCACTGACAACCGTCTGTCCCGCAATGATCGCCACAACCATAGCGATGGAGTTCCATAACATGAACAAATACGTCGGCGTCGCAAGCAACACGTTCCCATACTGCTCGAAGGACAGCCAATCCGGGATAAGCTTCAGATTTACGAATACAGACGGCTCCCCTTGCGTAATGTCTGGCATTTTACCCACCAGTCCGTAATTGCCGCGAATTTCTTGCTCCGTCATGAGTGAATTTGTGAAAGTAATCACAATAGGTAGAATCATCATAAGCCCAATGCATGCCATCACCAGTGTGACCGATAGATTCCGAATGAAACCCTTCTTCTTCATTCTTCCTCCCGCATCATTCCATAAATTGTGTATATCGCTTCTCTAACCGAAGCAGCAACGCCACGATGATAAAGATACCGATCACCATCAGCGTCGCAGCCGCAGACAGCTTCTGCACATCCATCGCGATGAACATATTGTTCATATAGTGCTGAAGGGTATAGATGCTGTCATGCGGGTAATCTCCGGCGATCAGGTATGTTTCTCGGAAAATTTTGAACGTATTCATAATCGACATCAGGACGACGAAGACCATCGTCGGCGTTAGATAGACAAGCGTAATCCCATAACATTGTCGCCACTTGCCCGCTCCCTCCAAATCGGCTGTCTCATAGTAATCTCTCGGGATGCCTTGCAGCCCTGCAAGGAAAAGAATAATGTTGTAGCCCATATGCTTCCAAAGGTAGAACACGGAGATTACACCTCTCGCCCAGGCCGATTTCATCCAGTCTATCTGCTCAAGCCCAGCAGCATGCATCCAAGCGTTAAGGGATCCATTCCAATCAAAAAGCACTTGCCACACCATCACGACGGAGGCGACGGGCACAACCAACGGCAGAACATAAGCCATCCGTAGAAATTGACGCAGATAAAGATTCCGGTTCAGCACAAGCGCGATCCCAAGCGACATCACAAGCATCAGGGGGACATTCACCGCGGTGAACCAGAATGTATTCGAGACAGCTTTGCGATAGGAATCGCTGTTCAGCAGCTCCTGATAATTCGCGAGCCCAACAAATGAACCGCCGACCGTACGGTTGAGCACCGAGTAGACAAGCCCCATCCCGAACGGAATGAGATAGAATAGAGCAAAGCCGATAGCACTTGGCAACAAGAACGTTACAGCCACCAGTCCTTCTCTACGGCGGAAACGAACCCGCTTCATGACTGCTCCGGATCATAAAATGCAACGCTTGTACTTCCTTCTTGAAGGTTCACTTGGAACATCGCCTTGCCATCCGCCGTACGTTTATAGACGACGATGGAATGACCTTGCGATTGTGCACCTTCGGCAGCGACATCTGTTACTTCGGGCTCATACCCATCGATAGGAAGACCCAATTGCTTCAAGAATGCGTTTGCCATCGCGATCGCTTCCGATTCTTGCAATTTAGAAGGATGCGGGGCAAACGGCTCTATGCCTACGACTTGAACGAAATAAAGCTGTCCCGTCTCCACATCGACATTCGCTGTCACCTCTTGATGCGGCTCCTCGAATGTCTTGCCTTTCTCCATCAAAATGACATTCAATCGGTGAATCGGCTTGCCTCCGTTGATTCCTTTGGCAATTTGCGCGCTCGAGATGTCGAAGTTCTTCGTCTCGGGGAACCCACGGTAAATACGTGCAAGCAATGCCTGTGCTGCCTGATTCCCGCTAATCTCATCCGCATAGAGGTTCGTCGTGACATAATCTGAATCCTTATCTTTGGTGACAAAGCTTCGCACATCTTCCGTCCCGGAGAAATTGAGCAAAGCTCGAATCTGTGCCGCAACGGCAGGTCCGGTATAGATGACAACCGGCGTGAGCAGGATGACTGCAAGCACACATGCAACCATGCGCACTTTAAAAGTTGATTTTGATTTTAATTTTTCATTGCGATAACGCTCATAAGAATTTTGTTGAATGCGCTTCTGCATATCTGATGGATTTTCCATTGCTTCCGCACAATCTTTCAGCTTATCGCGCAGTTGTTGTTCAATGGACATAAAGTTCTTGCTCCTTTTCTAGTTCGCTGTTAGGGCTAAGTTCGCGAAGCTTCGCTAGTGCTGCGTGATGTCTGGACTTGACCGTGCCTATAGGAATGCCCAGCAATTCTGCGACTTCATCGAAGGTATAGTCATGATAGTAACGCAGAATAATCACCGTTCGAAGTTTATAGGATAACTGATGAACGATAGCCAGCATCTCCTGATGGGTCTCGGCCTTGAGTACCTCACGATCGGAGAAGAGATGCTCTTCCACCTCCAAGAGCCGCTTCTTCTCGAAAATTCGGAACCTCCGCCAGCTCTTGGTTCTCCACTTCTGTATTTGCTTTAGCGCGATGCCATGCATCCAGAATCGGAAGGGACGTTTCGCATTATACTTATCGATGGACCGCCACAGCTGGAAATAAATCTCGTTCATGACATCTTCGATTTCATTTTTTTCCGTCATCAGAAAGACAGCGGAGCGATAAATTTCGGGGAATGACCAGTCATAGATCACCTGAAACGCAGACGGATCCCCCTCCTTCATCCGTTCAATCCAATGCTCGATATTAATATCTTTCATGAAAAAAGGGCCCTCCTTGGTAAGCTTACATCCTATATTGCCACGTTTGCTCAAAAAGGTTCGATTTTATCATAGGATAATTAAGGAAAATGTTAAATCCAAAAAAGCGAGCCCCCCTGTCACGATCGACGAAGTGTCCCGCTCTCATCCTTTCTTATGCAATATAGACTTCAGCTCAATGTATCAAATGATCCATGCGTCGCCTCCTTAATGGTGGCTCTCCTGTTCCAATTGAATCACCGAACCTTCAAAAAAACCTTCATTCACAATCTTCGCGTCCCAGTCAGCCTGGATATTCCCATCCAGCTTCCCTTCGATCACAAGCTGTGCGTTACCATGTAGAATCACATCCCCACGTACGAATCCCTCAATCGTGCAACTGCAGTCCGGATCCACAACAATATTCCCCTCATAATGACCTTCGATCACAAGTGGGCTGGAAGGATTAAATACGTGCCAACTCCCACGGCTATCATTGGTTTGGTTCTCCGTCCGCTTTAGCTCTTCTACAACTTTCTCCAGCATGTTGCATGCGATGCTTAAATCTGCAGACGTGTGAAGGGCTGAATCCAGCGGCTGGATAATCTCCCAGACTCGATTCTCCGGATCACCCTCTCGAATGATGGAGAGAACACTGTTATATTTCTGGATCGCAGCGGGGACCGCCGTCTCATGCAGGCCAATCGTATTGATCTCCTCCGCTATTTGTTGCAAACTCCGTACGATAATCGGTGTGTAATCGATCATGTTCTCAATCTTCCTCTCATTTCGAAATGGATTTCACTTCAAGCTGCTCGTCTTCTACTTGGCGCTTCATCGCGAGTAAACGGCATATTTCGAGACCGCGATGGATGCGCCATTTCACGGTCGTCATCGGTAGTCCTGTTATTCTCGAGATTTTCGCCATCGTCATATCTTCAACATAATGCATATATACGGGCTTCCTATATTTGTCGGGCAATTCTTTCAATAGCTTACTAAGGTCAATGCGAAGGTCCGTCGTTTCGATTGGCGTTATCGCAGGCTGCTGCACCTGGAACTGTTGTAGGGCTTCGAGTTCCATCGTATCGGTTACGACTTGTGGAGTCTTCTTATGATTCGTTAGCCATTTCCGGCAACAGTTCGTTCCGATTTGCATCAGCCATGAACGGAACATCTGCGGGTCGCACAGCGACTCTTCGAGCCAAATAACTGCTTTTTAGCAGTTATTTCGGCCGCACAGCGACTCTTCGAACCATTTAACTGCTTTTTAGCAGTTATTTCGGCCGCACAGCGACTCTTCGAACCATTTAACTGCTTTTTGGCAGTTATTTCGGCCGTACAGCGACTTTTCGAACCATTTAACTGCTTTTTGGCAGTTATTTCGGCCGTACAGCGATTCTTCGAGCCAAATAACTGTTTTTTTGCAGTTATTCCGCCAGCTCAGACCCACCGCTTGCGCCGACTCTCTGCACATACCCAACACAAAACCCCCAGTGCACCTCACTGGGGGTTCCCTTCTCACATATATTAATCCCGGAGTGGCACCGTAATCCGCTGCTTCTCATGCACATAGATCACTTCGGTGTATCCCGCCGCTTCGAGCAGATCCATCGCCTCGTCGAGCAATGTCCCGATATCGTCCGGGAAGTGCGAATCCGAGCTCATCGTGATCGGCACGCCGTGTTTGTTCAAGATGTGCAGGAAGGATGTACTTGGACAAGCCTCCTTCACAGGGTAACGATACGCCAATCCCGTGTTGATCTCCGTCGCCACATTCGCTTCCTTCAACGTCTTCGCCACGTCCTCATAGAGCGGCAGCAGCAGGCTCTCATCCGGCCGATAATTGAATACTTTCAAATTGTCCAAATGCGCAATAATATCGAACAATCCGCTGCGCGCCGCCATTTTGACATAGTCAAACCCTTTGGCATACAGCTCCACCAGATCGCGGTTCTCGAACAACTCCTGTGCCTCCGGATTATCGAATCCCCAGCCATCGACGAAATGAACCGAACCGATAACATAATCGAGCTCATATTGCGATAGCAGCGCGCCCAACTCCTCATCCCCGCCAGGGAAGAAGTCGGCCTCGACGCCGAGCGATACCGGATATCCTGCCGCCTTCGCACGGCGCACCGCATCCAAATACGGCTCAATCGACGTCACGCATACCCGATCCAACCAATACTGTTGCATCCGTCCCAGCGGTGAATCGTCCAGAACCATATGCTTCTCGTAGTAGGAACGGAACTCCGTGAACCGATACAGATGGTCCACCATGCCGAACCGTTCGATCCCCTTCTTCTTGCCTTCTTCAAAATAATAGGCGAGCCACGTATCACTGAAACAGCCTGTCTCCATCCGCTCCTTCAACAGCTCCGACAATTCGTTCACCCATGCCAAGGAATGGGATGGCGCATGCAGCGTCCCCCGATCCCGATGCACATTCTCTAACGCGCGTGCCGTCCGTCCAATCCATGCTGAGCCGTACGGCCCTTCTTCCAGATGGAAATGAAAATCTACTTTCATCGTCTGTCTCCCCCTCTATTCTGCAATATATATTTCGTTCCCCGTCTCTCGCCACTGCTGCGCCCAATCGGTTGAACAACCACGATCCGTAATCAGCATCGATACCTGCTTGATATCCGCAATTTTGGCAAAAGCACTCTGGCCCAGCTTCGAATGGTCCGCCACGACGATCGATTCCTCCGCCCGCGTCATCATGCAGCGCGAGATACTCGCCTCATTTACGTTGTAATCACTGATGCCGTCCTTCAGTGACACACCGCCGACCGAGATGAATGCCTTGTTCACCTTAA
Source organism: Paenibacillus guangzhouensis (assembly GCF_009363075.1). Lineage (NCBI taxonomy): Bacteria > Bacillati > Bacillota > Bacilli > Caryophanales > Paenibacillaceae > Paenibacillus > Paenibacillus guangzhouensis. Next base: position 4,607,737 of record NZ_CP045293.1, read on the forward strand.
ACTGCTGCAAGCTGCTCTCTGTCATCGATCCTGTTGCTGCTTGCGCCTGAGTATCCATTTGCCCCCCAACGAAAATCAGCTGGCCCTTGAACATCTCCATCGCATAGAGCATCACCGGAACTGAGTGCGTCACGACCGTCACATCGGCACGATCCCGCAGCGCCTTAAGCACCTCGAGCGTCGTCGTCCCGTTGTCAATCATGATCGTCTCCCCCTCTTGCACGAGTGAGGCTGCGTAGGCGCCTATGGCGGCTTTCTCGTCCGACTGCATCAAGGAACGTTTCATGAACGGCGGTTCCATCACATTTTCCCGCGTCTTAACCGCGCCACCGTAGACCTTCTTCAAGCGCCCTTCCTTCTCCAGGCGATCAAGGTCCCGGCGTATCGTCTCCGTCGTTACACTCAGCTGTTCGGCGAGCGGAAGCACCTGCACCTTCTCATCCTTATCGAGCCAATCCAAGATCGTCTTCTTTCGTTCTTCAAAAGTTAGTGACATTATGATTCCATCCTTATCATTGTCAATATGTTGTTTTCGGTTGTTTGTATTGTTTTTATGTTGTATTCATATGATTTATTCTAGATTTTGTGTCTGTTGGTGTCAATGCTTATCGGACAATCTTCAAATAAATTTTACCAAATTTATCAAAATGATAGAATAGATGCAATGGGTTACAAGCGATGGATCCATCGCTAACAGCTATAATGTGAGGAGAAATAATTAACCGTCGGATAACGACCAAGCATCTCGTTCGCAGCGTCTTTTTGGGGACTCAAATTGAACGGACAGCTTACGGAGAAAGAGGAGCAGCAGTTCATTTCACTAAAGGCGCTACGCCAGCTCTAACAGAGATCAATGGGATTGTTTTCCCCGTACGCACACATCAAAAAAGGGATGCGAGCATCTCACATCCCTTCTCTTTTCCTATCGACACATCTCCTATGCTTCTGCACTTATCAATCGACGACGCTTCACCCACCGCATGAGCAATCCATGGCTCGGGGAGAAAATGAGCGCAATGACGAAGATCAACCCCGCTACCGTCACCATCATCCCAGCAATGGACGCATCGAGCCACGCAGCAGCGTAGTAGCCAAGAACCGCGCAAGCAATACCGATCAGCACGCTATAGAGGATCATCACCGATAAGCGCTCGGTTAATAGATACGCAGTCGCCGCAGGCACAATCAGCATGCCAACGACGAGGATCGCGCCAACGCTCTCGAAGCTTGCAACCGTCGTCATCGACACCAGCCCCATCAACAAGTAATGGAACAAGGCAACCGGGATGCCGCATGCGAGCGCCATCGCCGGATCAAATGCGCAGAGCTTGAACTGCTTGTAGAACAGTCCAATCACGACGAAGATCGCGAGCAGCGTGATGCCGAGAATCCATACCGCCTTCGGAATGCCTTCGATCCCGAACACGCTCATCGTATTCCAGTGCACATACGCAATCTCGCCGAACAAGACGCAATCCAGATCCAGATCGACCTGTCTCGCATTCAGACTCACGAGCACGACACCGACCGCGAACAATGCGGTAAATACGACGCCGATCGAAGCATCGGACTGCAGCCCGCTCTGCTGGAACATCTGAATCAAGAATACGGTGACGAGGCCCAGCACCGATGCGCCAAGCAGCATCGCGAGCGAGTCGCGTGATCCACTCATCATGAAGGCAATAACAATGCCCGGCAATACGGAGTGACTGATCGCATCCCCGATTAAGGACATGCGGCGCAAGACGAGGAAGCAGCCCAAAATACCGCAAGCCGTCGCTACCAATGCGCCCGTCGCAATAATCCAGAACTCCATCATAGCGACTCCTCCTTCCGCAACCGAACGTCTTGGCGCTGCATTTCCCGCACCCGTTCCGCAGCACGAATAGCTTCATTGCCCCGGATCTGGCGAATTGCCTTCGCACATATCCCGCGTCTTGGCGCGAATAAAACGGAGAAGCCAAACACCGTGGTCGCTGCAAGTACGCTTAATGGACCTGTCGGCAAATTGCTCGTCGTTGTACTGATCAAGGTACCGATCACACCGCTGATCGCTCCGAATACACCGCTAAGAACTACCATGACGCCTAACCGATCGGTCCAATAACGTGCCGATACCGCTGGCGTAATGAGCAGCGCTGCGACCAAGACGACGCCAACCGCTTGAATACCGACCACGACCGTCATAACGAGGAAGAACATCAGCAGCTGCTCGAGCAGACCTACTGGGAAGCCCAGTCCCCGCGCGAAGCCCGGATCGAAGCTTAACAATTTAAATTCCTTGAACAACAATGTACACGCAATGACGATTACCGCCGATACCCCGATCATGAGGTAGACGTCGCTATGAATCATCGAAGCCGCCTGACCGAATAAGAACTTATCCAATCCACTCTGATTCCCGTTCGGCGAATGCTGAATTTGCGTGAGCAAGACAATACCAATCCCGAAGAACACCGAGAGCACGATCCCCATCGCGGCATCGGCTTTAATCCGCGTATATCGCGTGATCACGGTGATCGAATACGTCGCAATAAGCCCCGATACGAACGCGCCGACGAAGAATAACGGCAGCGATTTGACGCCGGTCAGCATGAACGCGATACATATCCCTGGCAGTGCCGCATGGGCGAGTGTATCACCGATCAAGCTCTGCTTCCGCAAATACGCGAAGCTTCCGATCATCCCGCTCATCAGTCCGAGCAGCATACATCCCATAAGGATCCACTGCGTGTTCGGATCCGCCAGGACGGACCATGAAAATCCCATCATTAGGCTCACCTCGAATCGACGAGAATGGCCTCGTCTTCATGATCGAATACAGCCAGCCGTCCACCATAGGTCTGGTGAAGCAGCGATTTCGTAAATACATCTTCTGTCGGACCGTATGCGACCATCTCGACATTCAACAACATCACCCAATCGAAATATTCCTTAACCGTCGCAAGGTCATGATGAACGACCAATACGGTCTTCCCTTGTGCTTTTAACTCATTTAATAATGTAATAATGGCTCGTTCCGTCATCGCATCCACACCGACGAACGGTTCATCCATGAAATATAAGTCCGCGTTCTGCGCAAGCGCTCTGGCTAAGAATACCCGCTGCTGCTGTCCGCCGGAGAGCTGCGAAATTTGGCGGTGCGCATAATCAGCCATCCCAACCTTGCGAAGGCAATCCATCGCGATCTCCCGCTCTTTGACCCCCGGTCGTCTGAACCAACCCAAATGGCCGTACCGTCCCATCATGACGACATCCAGCGCATTCGTCGGGAAATCCCAATCGACGGATTCACGCTGCGGTACATAGCCTACTTTGCGTCGCATCTCTTTGTACGGTTTGCTGTAGATTTGCGTCTCCCCGCTAACGCGCGGAATCAAGCCTAAGATGGCTTTGATCATTGTCGATTTCCCCGCACCGTTCGGGCCGATAATCCCAATCAACTTGCCTTCCGGCACCTCGAACGAGACATTGCGCAATACGGGCTTCTTCTGATAGGCAACCGTCAACCCTTCAACCGTCAGAGGGGATACTTCCTGCCCCCGATACCTCTGATTCATCGTCTTTCCTCCTCTTTCCCTTTTGCCAACCTGCTACTATTTCAACGCCTTCACAATAACATCCACGTTATGACGGACCATTCCGATGTACGTGCCTTCCTTCGTTCCGGGTTGCCCCATCGCATCCGAGAACAACTCACCGCCAATCTCGACGGTATGTCCTTTCTTCTTCGCGCCTTCAATCACCGCTTCGATCGCTTTCGTGGATACACTGGACTCCACGAACACGGCCTTAATCTGATGCTCTACCAGGTAATCTCGCAGATCGCTCACGTCTTTGCTGCCATATTCCGATGCGGTACTAATCCCCTGCAGCCCCATCACCTGAATGTTATAGGCTTTTCCAAAATAGTGGAATGCATCATGCGCCGTCACCAAAATGCGATGCGCCTCCGGAATCTGGCCAATCCGTTCACGCGCATAACCATCCGTCTCTTTTAACTTCAGCAAATACGCTTCTGCATTCTTACGATAATCCTCGGCATTGGCACTATCCGCTTCGATTAGCGAATCGCGAATGACTTCCGTTGCCTTCATCCAATTCTGTACGTTGAACCAAATATGCGGGTCATGGGAATCGGTTGCTACCGGATCCGATAAGAGCTCTGCTTCAGGAATTGTCTTTGAGACAGCCACCGTTGTCTTATGAGAGCTCATTTTCTCCAGAATGTCGACCATCTTCCCTTCGAGATGCAGACCGTTGTAGAACACGATGTCTGCGCCGTCCAGCTTCTTCATATCCCCTTGCGAGGCCTTGTATAGATGCGGGTCAACGCCCGGTCCCATTAACGATGTCACCGTCACATGATCTCCGCCGACTTGCGCCGTCACATCGCCGATCATGCCGATCGTTGCTACGATGTTTAATTTTCCGTCAGTGCCTCCGTCTTTGTTCCCATCGTTATTGCCGCATGCCGTGAGGGCAATTGCAGCACTGAGCACCACCACCATCATAATCAACCGCCTAAGCGGCGCCTTCTTTACGGATAATCTCGTTTGCATGGAACACCTACTCCTTCAACATGTTTTAGTATATAAATATTTGTTTGTCTAACACAAATAAGTTTACCTAATTCTGTTTTTTTAATTATATTCAAAAAAGTTTCCCATATGCAACATTTATTTTATAAAGAATTTTTTAGGCACAAAAAAAAGCAGGGCATGCACCCTGCTTCTCGCGTTTCTATTCTATTTATTTCATGCTGTTCCAACGCGTCACTTCATCGACAGATAAACGAACAGTCGGATGACCTGGCTTCGCTGCTTTGCCTAAGGCAATCAACATAATGTTCTCATAATGCGCCGGAACATCGAACATCTCGTTGAATTTCGCTGCATCATATCCGCCCATCGGTACCGTATCATACCCTTTTGCACGAGCTGCCAGCATCAGCTGCATGCTGATCAGGCCGCCATCGATATGAACAATTTTCTTCTTCCGCGCTTCATCCATACGGTCATATCCGTTCTCCACCGTGGCCATCATTTGCTTTTTCACGTCTTCGCTCATATGGCCTGCTTCCACAGATCTGGAGTAAATTTTCTCCCCTTCATGGTACCAGTTCATGTCTCCAAAAACAGCAATAACCGCAGCCGCATCAACCACTTGTTGCTGGTTATATGCGATCGGCAGCAATTTTTCTTTTAAATCTTGATCATCGATTACAAGAAAACGCCACGGTTGAAGATTGCTTGAAGAAGGCGCAAGAATGGCTTCCTGCAGCAGCTCCTCAATCTCTTGCTTCGAGATTTTCACGGCAGGATCATAATAACGTACGGAATGGCGTTCATGAAGCACCTTGAAAAAATCCTGTTGCTGTTCGACTTGCGTTGACATGGTTAACTCCTCCTACACATCTATCTGTGGTATATTTCGCACAGTTAAGTGATAGTTTATCTGTGCTCTTAATTGCACAGTATATACCTGTGATTGCACGATGTCAATCGGGCTCACATGTTCGCTCGACCAAATCCGCAATCGTGTAGTTGCTTAGCACCGTAAGCACGCTCTGGTCAATCTCTGTCGTAATATCATACATTACCGATTTCATTTTCATACCGAATGAATTCTCTCCGGTTGCCTCCGTCATCCCGCTGCAACGCGCTTCATCAATCTGCAGCACTTTATAGACTTCTGCCAGTGTAATGAGCTCCGGACTCTTGCTTAGACGGTATCCACCTTCACGCCCTTCACGCGTCTCAATGATATGTTCTCGCGCCAAGACGGCAAGAATACGTCTCAACAACGTTGCTTCAGATTGCATCGACGTCGCGATATCGCTGCTCGGACATGTACTGGAATGCTTCGCAAGAATGACGAGCGCTTGTAACGACAAACTGAACGTCTTGTAGGTCGATGGGCAGGCTTTCGGCTGTTTCTTCGATGGCTGCTGCGATTCCATGTTCCTTCCCCCTCCGCTGATAGTCACTGCTTCCTAGCATTGTATCGCAATCGTTCGTTTCCAGCAAGCATCGTCAGGCAAGATGAAACACCTCAGACGTCTTTCCAAAGACGGTAAGCGTTTCTTATATTTCGCAAAAAAGCTCTCGCCAAGGCGAGAGCTATCTTCTCTATTTACATTTCATCGATCAGTTTCAGCTCAATTACGGTATTACGCGGATCTGGCAGCGGATACGTCGAATGCTCCGGACGATGGAAATTCATGAATGCGTCCGTCGAATACTGTGAAGCGTTCCATGGCAGTGACAGGAAGACTTCCGAACCGTCAGCGAGCACGCGCGCTTGTTTGATTTTGCCTGCTAATCCTGGCAAATGGATCGGTCCAATATTCTCCTCATAAATGTGCGCATAGACGGTATTGCCCTTCTGCGTGTAGCGGCCCCAGTCCGGTTTCGGCAGGTCGGCTTTGCCGCAGCCGTAGATACTTTCGCCATTCGCGTTCATCCACTCGCCGACTTCCTCCAAGATCCGAAGGGACTCCACCGGAATCTCCCCGTTCGCATTCGGGCCGACGTTCAGCAGCATGTTGCCGTTCTTGCTGACGCATTCCACGAGCTTGCGAATGACAGTCTGCGGCGTCTTATACGTGTGGTCGTGCGCAGCATAACCCCAGTTGTTGTTGAGCGTGATACATGCTTCCCATGGTAGGGAACGCCCTTCATTGTCGGTTAAGCCCTCCGTCGGAATGATCTGCTCCGGCGAGCAGAAATCCCCGGAATAGACATTCGGATTGCTCGTCATAATTGATGCCTGGCCATCATTCACCTCAAGGCGGTTATCGATGATCAGATGCGGCTGAATGCTGCGGATCATCTCCATCAGCTCTGTCGCGCGCCACTTCTCGCCGCTCATTTCGCCGTAGGAGAAGTCGAACCACATAATGTCGAGCTTGCCGTAGTTGGTGAGCAGTTCTCTGACTTGGCCGTGCATATATTCGAGGTAACGCGGGAATGTCGCCGGATCGCGCTGATAGTCCTTATTATCGCGCATCGGATGATGTAGATCGCCGTAAGCTGGGTAATCCTCATGATGCCAATCGATAATCGAATAGTAGAGGCCTACCTTGATGCCTTCCGCGCGAAAAGCATCCAAAAACTCACGCACCAAATCCCGCCCGCTCGGCGTATTCGTCGATTTATAATCCGTTAATTGGCTGTCGAATAAGCAGAATCCATCATGATGCTTCGCTGTAAGAACAGCGTATTTCATCCCGGCCTGTTTTGCAGCGCGAGCCCACTCTGTCGGATTGTATCGCTGTGGATTGAACGCGTCAAAATACGGCTGATACTGCTCCACTGTCAACCGTTCGCCGTTGCGCACCCATTCACCGCGCGCCGGGATCGCGTATAGCCCCCAGTGAATGAACATCCCGAACCGATCTTGCAGGAACCATTTCGTGCGCTCAGTCCGCTCTTCGATAAGCTTGTTTTGCGTCGTAATCATCTGTTCTCGCCCACCTTTTCTTATTCGTCGTTGCATTCAGCTTAACAGAGCTATGGTATAATGGACAGGTGTGAAAATAACCTCCTTTCGTATAAAACTAACTTCTGTAGGACGGCGATGAACTGCATGGGAATGATGAATAACGTCTTCGAGGAGCTGCTTCAGAATTTGCAGATTCACCTGCTCGAAGCGCGACTGACGAAGTGTCCACCCGACTGGCAGGACATGCATTATACACCCAATTACAACAAGCTGTATTTCATCTGCGAGGGGGAAGGCTGGCTGCAAATCGGGGAGCAAGAGCTCTACCCGAAGCCGGGACAGCTCTGCCTCATGCCTGCGCACATCGAGCAATCGTACGCGGCGATTAACGCAAATACGTATTTCAAATATTGGATTCATTTCACAGCCAAGGTCGGCCCGTTCGATCTGTTCCAGTGGCTGGATGTGCCGTTTATTCTGGACGTGGGCGACTACGAGCAAGTCGAGTCCTGGTTCAAGCAATTGGCCCTGTTAGTGAGGCAGCAGTCCTTGCCTGCTCGGCTGCAGGAGAAAGCGATCCTGCTGCAGCTCGTCGCTTATTTCCTGGAGTCGGTGCCCGTGGAGATTCTGAGCACCCATCTCGAGGAAATCGACCGGCTCAGCCAGATCCAACAGTACATCGAGCGCCATCTTCATACGCAGATTACGGTGGATCAGATTGCGAAGTCGTTCCACCTGCACCCGAACTATTTCATCAAATATTTCAAGAAGCATTTCGGCATGCCCCCGCTCAAATATATGCGCCAGAAGCGAATTCAGCTCGCCAAGCGGCTGCTCACCACGACGACGCTGCCGATTGGGGAGATCGCGGTGGCGACGGGCTGGGACGACTCGAACCATCTCGGCAAAATCTTCCGCAAGGAGACGGGCTACAGCCCGTCGGCGTACCGCGCGCAGTTTCGCACGAATGCGTAAGGGCGAGCGCGGGGGCGATGAGGCGTAGCGCAAATGCGGGCTCGCCGCAGCGCTTGCGGTTCTGCAGCCGCCCAAGGCTGGGCACGGCGTAACACCGCTAACGAACCCTGCGATGCTTATTCGCGCTGATAATCGCTGGTCGGCGCTGTAACGAATCCTGGTAACGCTATTCGGCCAAAATGGGAGCATATTTCACCATTTTGTGCGCAATAGCGTTACCTCGATTCGTTAGCGCGGAATTATTGCGATTCTCGCCGCAATAAGCATCCTACGGTTCGTTAGCCGTGGGTGAACATGGAAAGGACACAGAATCACGCCCGTTTCTATGCACATTTGATGGGTTCGCACGCTGTATTTGCACAAGTCTAGCTAATTCTACGCACAATAACTACCTTTTTGCAGTTATTTGATCATTCTCTACCGGTTTTGAGCTAAATAACTGCTTTTTTGCAGTTATTTGATCTTTCTCCTCCAACTTTGAGCTCAATAACCGCCTTTTTTGCAGTTATTTGATCTTTCTCCACCTACTTTGAGCTCAATAACTGCTTTTTTGCAGTTATTTGATCATACTCCACCTACTTTGAGCTCAATAACTGCTTTTTTGCAGTTATTTGATCGTTTTCCTCCAACTTTGAGCTCAATAACTGCTTTTTTGCAGTTATTTGATCTTTCTCCTCCGGCTTTGAGCTCAATAACTGCTTTTTTGCAGTTATTTGATCATACTCCACCTACTTTGAGCTCAATAACTGCTTTTTTGCAGTTATTTGATCATGCTCCTCCGGTTTTGAGCTCAATAACTGCTTTTTTGCAGTTATTTGATCTTTCTCCTCCGGCTTTGAGCTCAATAACTGCTTTTTTGCAGTTATTTGATCATTCTTCACCGACTTTGAGCTCAATAACTGCCTTTTTGCAGTTATTTGATCATACTCCACCTACTTTGAGCTCAATAACTGCTTTTTTGCAGTTATTTGATCATACTCCACCTACTTTGAGCTCAATAACTGCTTTTTTGCAGTTATTTCCTCCCCTTACCGACATGACCCGAAACTTCATCGCATGTCGTTGATACCAATCGCTCCATCACTCGCAACCATAGCAAAAAGAAGCCGCCTTACGGCAGCCTCTCATTTCAAAGATCCATACAATGATCAGGCCAGCTTAGCTGCCCCCTAATCTCAACGGAAGTCTAATCCAGCCAGCCCTTCTCGTGCGCGATACTGATCGCCTCGATCCGCGTATTCGCGCCAATCTTGCTCATCGCTTCGGACATGTAGTTGCGCACCGTCCCATGCGAGAGGAATAACGTCGCACCAATGTCCTGCATTGTCATCCCTTGCGCCGCGTATTTGAGCACCTCGCGTTCGCGCGGCGACAGCGGGCACGGGTCCTCCCAAACGGCGAGCGACAGCTCGGGGCTGATGACCCGCTTCCCTTGGTGAATCTGCCGAATCGCATCCGCGAGCTCATGGCTCGGCGTATCCTTCAGCAGGTAACCCGAGATGCCGGCTGCGATCCCTCGCTGCAAATACCCCGGTCTTGCGAACGTCGTGAGGATCATGACTTTACCCGGAATGTTCTCCCGCTTCATCGTCTCCGCCACATCGAGGCCCGTTTTGAGTGGCATCTCAATATCTAGAATGACCACATCCGGCTTCAGCTCATGGATCAACTGCAACGCGACCTCTCCGTTCTCGGCCTGACCCACCACTTCAATATCATCTTCCAGCGACAGCAACGTCGCGAGCGCTCCGCGCAATAATCCTTGATCTTCTCCTAATATCAATCGAATCATGTTCGATCAACCTCCTTGATGACTGCGAATCGTGCGTGGGATATGAAGTCCGATCCGCATCCCCGCATGAGGCGCCGATTGGATCGTCAGATGACCATCGACCAGCATCAACCGCTGTCTTAGACCTGCAATGCCGCTCCCGCTCGCCGATTTAATCTCCTGTTCATCCATCCCTTGTCCATTGTCCGTTACGCGCAGAATCACGCTGCCCTCTTCAATCTCCAGCTCGGCCCGACATTCCGTCGCGCGGCTATGCCTTACGACATTCGTGAGCACTTCGCGGAAGCTCATGGCCAGGATCGTCTCTTGCAGTGGCGACAGCGGTGTTCGAACGGCTTGCGAAACAAGCTCAGCACCATTCCCCGTCTTGTCCGCTTTTACGTCATACACACGATCATCGATCATAAGCGCAATTCCCGCCGCAGCGCACAACGACCTCGCATGCGCATACTCCTCCGCGAGACGCACCACGCGCATCTCCGTCACGAGCTCGCGCATTTGCTTCAACGCCGCCCTTGCGGTATCCGTGAGCTCGCGTGCTTCAGCCATCGCTTTCTCCGGCGCACGCGGAATTAGTTTCTCGGTGAGCTCGCCCTTCAGCGCAATGAGCGACAAGGTGTGCCCCAGCGTATCATGCAGTTCACGAGCAATCCGCTGCCGCTCTTCTTGCTGCGCCATCCGCTCTAGCTGCTCGGTTGCCGCTTTGAGCCGCTCCGCCATCGTCTTGAACTTCGCCGCATTGCGAATGATGAAGGGCATAATGCATACCCCGAAGATCGGCGGAATCAGGATGAACAGCATCACCGAGCCAATTTTCTCAAAATACGGAATCGATGCCCATGTTGTTACGGCAGCGAACACAACGGCAACCACCATAATAAACCGAGGCCGCTGCTTGCTAAGCGGTAACGACAGAATGAATCCGAGATAGGCGGATCCTGGCTCATAGGCTATGACATAGAACAAGATGATCGCGAGTTGAACGATCAGAAAATGCTGCACATAACGCACTCTCCAGAACTGCTCGCGGTAGGCTGCAAGGAACACCACAAACAAAAGGAGCCCCGGCCATACGCTGGCAAGAGGCTCTCGAAGCATGAAAAACAATGGAATCACACAATTGGCAAGCGCGATATAAGGGACGATCCCTTCCCGCTCCGGGAATAACTTCCATGTACTCTTCTCCACTTACAACGCTTCCCGTCTATTCAGAATATACCCTGATAATACCATAAATACGATACCAACGACTAGGAGAATGACAACATCTAAGAGTGCCGGGCCGCTGCCGTTCAACATATTCCATGCCCCGTGTGCGTAACGGTAGGATGGCAGCCATTCGCCAACATTTTGCATCCATGCAGGCAAGGTATGAAGCGGCATCCATAGGCCTCCCAGAATCGCAAGACCCATTTGAAGAATATTTGCTATCGCAATGACCGCATCGGCATTTTTCATCGTTCCGAGGAGAGAACCCATCGCCAAGAATGGCAAACTTCCAACCCATAACCAACCACCACAAATCAACCACTGACTAATCGACAAATCAATGCTGTAGACCAAACCCGCAGCGCCGAAAATAACGGCAATCGTAAGCAAATGAACGATCATATGCGCAACCATCTTACTACCAATCCATGTGGAAGCTGTTAATGGCGTTAATTTCAACAAGCGAACCCAACCATCGCGGCGCTCATACGACAAGCGGATACCGAACTGGCTCATCGCCGTACCGATTAAGCTAAAGGCAGTCATCGAGATCATCGCGAATGGCGCATACGTCGTCGATTGCACTTTCATATCCGATCCATTCAAGCTGGCGAACAAGAAGTAGAAGCCGAGCGGCATGAGGATCGAGAAGAGTAGGAAGAAGGGACTGCGGATAATACGTAGACTTTCAGCTTTGGTCTGTGCGATAAACATATTCATAAGGGATCATCCTCCGTAGATTCATTTGTTTTTGTTCAATTAGGTGGTTTTTATCGTTAATGATTTATTGTGTTAATACCCGGAACGCATCCCCGAGCTTCGCTGAGGAGACATCGATATCCGAAACGCCCCAGGACGATTTAAACAGTTCCGCGAGGATCTGATCCGTATCTTGAACATGCAATCGAATGCGGGCACCCGTGATCTCTACCTTCTCTACTCCAGGCAGCGTGAGCAGTTCAGCTTCTGTAACGATCGTCTGTGTGTGAAAAGAAATCGTGCGCAGCGCAGTTTGGGCTTTCAAGGCGGCCGGCGTGCCTTCCGCGACGACGCGTCCTTTGGCGATCATCGTGATATAATCCGCCACAGCATCCGCTTCCTCCAGGTCATGCGTTGTAAGGATTATCGTTCGTCCTCGTGCCGCCATCGCGCGAATCGTATCCCAGAAGCGGCCGCGTGCTTCAATATCCATGCCGACCGTCGGTTCATCCAGCAGGATCAGCTCTGGGTCACCTGCAAGGCACTGTGCAAACGCAAGACGTCGGCGTTGTCCACCGGATAACGAGGACGCGCGTTTTTTCGCTTCGCCATGCAGCCCTGAGATGTCGAGCAGCTGCTCGAGCGAGAGCGGCTTCTTGTAGTAGCTGCGGAACAATTGGAGGACTTCATCCACTCGCAGCCCGTCTGGAGCTTTCGCATCTTGCATCATCGCCCCGACCCGTTCACGCAGGGCCTTGGTCCCCGCCGGTTGACCCAACACTTGAATACCTCCAGATGTTGGCTTCAGGAGCCCGAGAATCATCGAGATCGTCGTCGTCTTCCCTGCGCCATTCGGTCCGAGCAATGCTGTAATCTTTCCAGGCTCGAATGTCATGCTAATATGGTCTACTGCTTGAAAAGCACCGAACTTCTTCACGAGATCTTTAACTTCAATTGCATATGTCATGGTTAATCATCCTTTATCGTAAGTGTTGTTGTTGCGTGTTCCTTATGACTTTATTGTAGGGGATCGCGAGGGACACGAGTTAGTGGACGATGTCAGAGATTCCATATGACAAATGTCAGAAATGCAATATCCGCATAAAGTGGCACTTTGGCTTCGAAGTAATTCAGATACTTTGCGGGGGGCCTCGGTAACATGACATAACAAAAAAACAGCCCCATCAGGAATCATCCTGATGGAGGCTGTTTTGCGATTATCGTTCTAGCGACTAGTCGATAAACTTGATTTTGGTTAGCAATTGATGAAGCGCAGCAGCAACCGTCTCACGCGTCGTTGCCATTGTCGGAAGGAACTGCCCTTTTTGCGCATCGTCTCCGTCAATAATGCCTGCCGAGGACAATGCCTTCACACTTTCCTTTGCATAATCGGAGATTTGGTCATCATCCGAATAGCCTTGGAACGACGGGTTAGATGCTTTTAATTCAATACCCGTTAACTTCAACGCACGTGCCAAAATGACCGTTAGCTCTTGACGCGTCACATTCGCATTCGGAGCGAATTGTCCATTGCCAAGTCCTTGAATCAATCCGGCTTGCGATGCAGCTGCGATATCACTTGCATACCACTCGAAGCCCTTCACATCCGAGAAGGTCGGAGCGGCAGAGTTCGTCCGCAAGCCAAGCGAGCGAACCAACAATGCCGTGAACTCAGCGCGAGTTAAGTTGTTCTTCGGTGCAAATGACGTCTCAGAAGTTCCATCGATAATCAACTTGTTCGCTAATGCCGTTATATCTGATGCAGCCCACGATGCAGCAATATCATCGAACTTCACCGTACGGCTTACCGCAGCAAATAACGAGAAGCCAGGACGTGATACAGTTACAATCGTCGTGCCGTCTTTTTGCGGTGTGAACACCGATGCCACAGGTGTAATTAGGCCGCTCTCTTCGAATAATACTCCTGCCGTATTCGGTTCCACTGTGCCTGGAATAGAGAACGAACGCTTGATAAATGTTGCATGCGGCACTTGAACCGCTGTCCTTGTTGAATCTTTCACCCAGGATGCTTCGAATGCAACCGGCGTACCCAGTACCTTCGCACCAGGCAGCTTTGCCGCGAACTTCGCTTTTGCATCTTCAACCTGCTTCACGACCAACTCAAATCCTTGGCCTGCTGGCGCTTTGGTAAACACGGAGACAGGGATCGAAATCGCCGATCCTGCTGCACTGACGACCATGACGTTCTTCGATGGCATCGCTTGAAGCTGCTTGATCTGTTCCGCCGTCAACGTCAACTTCGTTGCAGTGCCTGCGTTCGCAGATCCGGTGAGAATGAATGCTGCGGATGAACTGCCCGCCGATTCAACGGCCTTTTTCAGATCGCTGTCCGCAATCGTCACTGTCGTTACACCATCGGCTGTCGCCGATTTCGAGCTCACCGTAACTTGCTTCAAGCCTTGATCAATGACCGCACCCGCAACCGGCGTTACAGTTGCTGTAGGTGTAGGTGAAGGCGTAGACGGACTTGGACTAGATCCTGAACCTGAACCCGTGCCTGGATCTGGCGTCGTTCCGCCACCTGTCGAGTTATCGACGCGGAATGATGTATAACCATAGTATTCGATTCGATTATCATCCTCGTCCTCAATCACATTTCCTTCTTCATCAACTTGCTGTCCAACAGCAACGATTTTGTATATGCCATCTTTCAAGTAAGCTTTGGTCGGATTACCTGTAGCATCTAACACAAGTTTCCCTTTGCTATCAACGGGGTAGTATTCATTTGTAAGATTAAACGAATATACACCCTTGGCGAACCGATCAGCCAAATTATCTTTCACCATCTGATCAAAGACTCCTATCGTCACGTCATTCAGGTCAACGACGTCAGCTTCCAATAGATTCACATCATTGGTTGTTAGTCTGAAAGAGAGAGTCGTTGATTTCTGACTGCGGTTCGGATAAATGGTCGCATTCGTTAGAGCAACCTCTTGGACACCGAACCCCGTCTCAGGCGTGGAATCGCCAACGCGTACAACGAATGGCAAATGCAAGTCAGGAGCTCCAGGGCTCGTAAGTCGAACTTGTCCCCCATACCATTTCTCGTTTGGTACGTCTTTACCAACTGTTAGTTTTAGTTGGAACGACGATGCATGATTAGCAGAGACCTGAATGACATCCTGACTCAATTTAACATCTATGCCAGGGGTATTCCATACTAATGAAGCTGTATACGTCATCTCTTTTGAACTCATATTTTTTAGTTGCAGTGTCTTTACTGATGGCTGTGTTCCCGGAGACACCACGCCAAAACTCGCCGATGGGTTATAATTAATCACGTTCTGCGGTTTGTAGTTTTTGTCCAAAATCGTAATTGGTTCAAGCGCTTGCAGTAGTGCAGGCGTCTCCAACGCACGGTCTACATCAGCACGACCCGGACCTTGCTGGTAAACATCGTATCCTGGCAGCACCTCTGCTGTATTGGCAAGTGCAGCTCGGATATCAAAAGGCGACCAGGTTGGGTGAGCTTGCTTCAACAATAAAGCTAAGCCTGCCACATGAGGCGTCGCCATACTCGTCCCGCTGATCCGATTGTATGCCTTCGCATAAGACACTCCCGGTTTGCCCTTGCCATACGCAGGCCATGTCGACAACACATTCACACCCGGACCCATAATATCAGGCTTGATGCTCAAATTCGTATCCCCATTTGGTCCCCATGAAGTGAAATCTGCTAGTTTATCGCCAGAAATTGCACCAGTCGTAATCTTTTTATCGATTTCAAAATGAAGTGAGGCTCCAGGATTCTCAAGAATCGTTCTAGCAAGCGCTCGGCCTTGTTCACCTTTCATATCAAACGTCGGAATAAACTCGTAACTGTCTCCGAAGTTCCCCCCATAATAAGTATCAAGGGTAGGCGAGATCTTCTCACTTAAGTCGGCCTGGGTAGGATCACTAGCCAGCGCCCTGCCATTAAAGATCGCAATTGCTTTTGCTCCCTGTGCTTTTGCTTCCTTGATTTTATCAACGAAGGCATATGATCCTCGAGATACGAGTACGATTTTACCTGTGACATTCTTACCGTCATAATCAGCCTTTGCTCCAAGCCCCGCATAGACAACCTCCTGAGGAGACGTTCCAATAATATTCACGAAATCTTCTCGCCCTGTCTCCCAAGCCATCACGTTATAACCATATGTCATATATGTAACGCTAGTAACCGAAGGATCCGGATAATGCATGCTTGGCGTAACTACACCCGCGAATGTTTTGGTACCGCTTGTCACAGCACCTACCGCTATTGCAAGCTGCGATGTCGCTGGGGCTCCCATCGTGAAGTAGCCCGGCCCGGCATTTCCGTTCGCTATAACGGCTATAACTCCCGTCAGTACAGCATTGTTGATCGCGATTGCATCTGGTGAATTAACATCCTTCTCGGCATCGGAACCAAGCGATAAGTTAATGACATCCATCCCGTCCTTGACGGCGCGTTCAATCCCGTCAATAACTTGTGCCGAGGAGCCTGATGCTCTTGTTGGTTGTTCCAAATTACGTCCAAGTACCTTGTATACATATAATTCGGCATCATAAGCGACGCCTCTTTGTGCGACATCACCCGATTTGTTGGCAAATCGCCCCACAATCGTCCCCGATACATGTGTACCGTGGGATGTACCTGGGAAACCTTTGTGATAATCTACATCTTCTTCAACCGTTAATGGAACTTCTTCATAAGGATCATTATCGTTATAGAATGAGTCATAGCCACCTTTATAAGCTGGTGCGATATCAGGGTGAGTATAATCCACACCCGTATCAATGACGCCCACTTTGAGCCCTGCGCCCGTCAGATCTTTAGCCCATGCTTTATTGGCTCCGATCTGTTCTAGCGGAAAAGAATCATAGACAGGGTCCGCAGCGTTAGTATCGGATGTCTCGATTGGCATCGCATACCATGTCCGATTCTCTTGAATTGATTTCACGCCAGGGATCTGTGCAAGTGTTGGAATCTCATTGGCTGGTATTGTCACTTCAAATCCATTCAGAACTGTATTGTACGTATAATTCACTTGCAAGTTGATTCCTTGATCTGACGCTTCATCCAGTACATCGGCTTGCTGAGACTTCACCGCTGACTCTGTCGCCGTCGAAGCGAGCGAACTAATCCCTTGCTTTGCCGCATATTTTCCTACCGCTGCAGGTTGCCCGGTAAGCTGAACAATCACTCGCACCTTATTCGTTGACTTTGTATTGATTTGCGGGGAAACATACGTTGGCTGAAGTGCTTCTGCCAGCATGCTGGTTACTTGATGACTTGGTAATTGAAAATTCGTCGTGTTCTCAGCTGATGCAAGTCCAGGAAGGGTACCGATTGTCAGTCCTAGAGCAAGTGTAAGCATCGGTAGTTTACGAGATAATCGTTTTCTCTTCATTACAAACTCTCCATTCGTAATAGAATCGTTTGATTACACTACCAAAAAACACAGATGAACTCCTTTCCACTTTTATACCAATTACCCTCCAAAACTAGCGAATAAATGGTATGTAGATTCTACCACTGGTTTAATATAAATTCTATAATTATTTGTAAATTTTTACATTTATTAATCACGTTAATTGATAGATTAGAGATTTATACTAAAAAAACTCCCTGCCCTATCTCGAACAAGGAGTTAAATGCAAATTACAACATAATACATATATTTACATGTTATTAATCTGTATACTTCACATCATCAAAACTCACGCTAGTCGGGATCTGTACAACGCTTATACGCATCCTACCTCTGCTTTTTATCTCATCAATCATCATTATGGTGATAATATCTTCACTCTTCTGGAAGCATTAAAAACACCCTCTCATCCTTCAAGGAGCGAGAGGGTATTTCGTTATATATTGCTACGATTAACTGGCCTGCCGCTGCCGCAGCACAACAGCCTTCTCTTTCTTCCGTAACCGTCCCTCGCCCGGAGGCGTAATGAACATCGCGATCAGCAGCGATACGGCACTCAATGCGGCAATGACGACGAACGTAACATGGAATCCGCCGAGCAGCGCCGACAGGAACGAACCCGTTAACGCGCCAAGTCCGAAGCCTTGATAGATGATGCCGTAGTTCTTGCTCTGATTCTTCAATCCGAAGAAATCAGCCACAATCGCGGGGAACACTGTAATGTTGCCGCCGAAGCAGAAAGCGATCACGGACACGCAAGCGAAGAAGATAAGTTCGTTTAATTGAACGTAGTTTAATACAAGAACGGATACGGCTGTCGCGAAGATCGCTCCTGTGACCACTTTCATCCGTCCGACCCGGTCTGACAATGCGCCAAGGATGATCCGGCCCATCGTATTGAAGATCGCGACCATCGCGACGGCATTGGCAGCCGTAGCCACGTCGAGCCCTGCCAGCTTCACGCCGATGTCTTTTACAATTCCGATCAAATACAAGCCACTCATACAAGCCGTGAAGAAGATAACGAACAGGAGATACGCTTCTTTGGTACGCAGCATTTCCCGAACAGTATAGTCGCGCTGCATTGTTTTCTTCGCATTCTGCTGTGCAGCATCCGTCACTACAACAGCTTCACGAAGCAGGAAGGAACCGGCTGCAATCATCACCATCGCAATCACGCCCCAGTATAAGAACGTCTGCGATACGCCCACGGATGGAATCAAGCTCGCATTAACATATTTGAAGAGCAAGCTGCCTGTCCCAAACGCCCCGACCGAAATCCCGGACACGAGCCCTTTATGATTCGGGAACCACTTGATTAAATTCGATAGCGACGTAATATAGGCCGTACCGTCAGCGAAGCCTACCACGACGCCCATGAACAGATAGATCATCCAGAGCGATGAAGCCATCGAGCTCACCATCAATCCAAGCCCTAACACGATTCCTGAAAAAAGAATGAGGCGCCGAAGGCCGATCCGTTCTTGGATTTTGCCGGCGAACAAGGTGGCGAAGGCGAGTGCGAAGCTCGTTATCGAGAACGTCATCGAAATGGAACTAAGCCCCCAGCCGAATTTCTCCTCTAACGGTTGGTTGAACAGACTCCATGTATAGATCGTTCCTAGTCCCATCTGAACGATAATTGTACCTAATACGATCAGCCAACGATTAACCTTTGGTGATTGCATCACGATTCCCCGCTTTCATGCTGTACTTGTGTTCTTGTTGATGGCTTCATTGTACAAGAGAAAGCGCAACCATAGCGGGAATCTGCATGAAATGACGTTAAATCGGAATGAACTGCATTTAGAGGTGCATGAGCTGCCTGAATTCCTTCACTTTGCTGCGGCTGACCGGAATTTCCTTCTCGCAATCGCGCAGGCGCAGCAGGTACGTATTGTTGAACCACGGGACGATCTCATGAATTTGCTTCAGATTTACGGTAAAAGATCGGTGGCTGCGAAAAAACTGATCCTGCGGCAGCATCGCATGGAACTCCGAGATGCTCATCGGCATCGTGTATTGCCCGCTCTTCGTATAGACCTGCGTCACCTTCTCCTGTGCTTCCGCATAATAAATCTCCCCGGAGTCCGTCACGATAATGTTGTCGTTCTTCAGCAGGTTGATGCGCTTGCTAGGCGCCACCGCCGGACGCGATCCAGTTGTCTCACCGCTTCTCGTATATGCCGCCTCCAGCTTCTGCAGCATGGCCGCGATCCGCCGTTCATCGTAAGGCTTCAGAATATAATCGAAGGCTTCCAATTCGAAAGCCTGCGCCGCATGCTCTTTGTACGCCGTCGTGAAGACAATGAACGGTTTGCGTGCGAATTTGCTAATATTGTTCGCGAGCAGCATCCCATCTAGGGATGGGATATTAATGTCGAGGAAGATTGCATCCACCTCGTGCTCCTGCAGGTACTTCAAGACGTCGAGTCCGTCGTCGAACTGTCCCACAATGTCGATCTGGCTGTGCTCTGTAATTAAATATTCTAGTTCTTCCCTAGCCAGCTCTTCGTCTTCTACGATGATCGCTCTCATGATGCCTCCTTGGGTATGTCAAAAAATATATCGGTCCCCTTCGCAAGCCGCCGTATCGTCAATCCATGCCCATAGAGCAGCCGAACCCTTCGATGCACATTAAATAACCCAATATGATGTGCGGCAATGCGCTCTTCCATCACATTCTCGATGACGGCTTCATCAATTCCGACGCCGGTATCCTGCACGCCAATCCGAACCGCCGTTCCGAGATCCTTGACCGAAATGGTCACCGTTCCCGGCCCCTTATCCTTCAGTATACCGTGGATGATCGCATTCTCTACCAGCGGTTGGATGACGAGACTCGGAATCTGAACCACGACTTCGTCGACATCATAATCAACCGTCAGCCGATTGCCGAACCGTGCCTTCTCGATTTCGACGTAATTCCGCACCTGCTCCAGCTCCTTATGAATATCGATCTGCTCGTCCGTCAGCTCCAAGTTGTATCGCATATACCCAGACAGATTCACGATGAGTTCCCTCGCCCGGTCGGGTTTCGTTCGAATAGAGGAACCTATAGCATTAAGCGCATTAAACAAAAAATGCGGTTGTATTGTCGTCTGGAGCGCCTTCAACTCCGCCTTGTTCGCCATCTCCTTCATCTCGCCTACGCGGGATACCTCCATTAACGTCGAGATAATCTGCGAGAGACCAACCGCCATCGTCTGCAGCGAGTACGTAATTTTGTAAGCCTTGCGATAGTAGATTTTCAACGTCCCTGTCACTTCATCACGCTCTTTTAGAGGTATGATCAACAGTGATTGTATACCCGGCATCGTCTCATGAATCGCATGGTTGCTCATCTTGAACTCCCCGGTTCGGATCACTTCCTTCGTCAGGTCCGTCATGATCTCATGATGAATAGAATAACGGTCTTCGCCGAACCCTACATACGCAAGTACATTTCGCAAATCCGTGATGGCCACGGCATCTGCTTGAATATCTTCACGAATGATCCCGCAAATCGTATGGAGTGACTCCGGATTCACCGAGCGAAAATACGGCAGCGTCTTGTTCGCGATATCGAGTGCCAGCTTGGCCTGACGGGCGGCGATATTCTCTTTCTCGGATTCAACACTCTGAATTAAGAGAATCATAAGTCCAACATTGACTTGTCCCACGATCATCGGAAGTGCGATCTTCGATGCAATATCCAGCCCTAGCTCAGGCGGATTCGCATAAAGAATGATGAGCAGCATCGTCAGCGCTTCACAGATCATTCCGGCGATAATTCCTGCGAGCCAGCGCCATTGCTTGGACACCTGCAGATGAATATAGCTCGCGACGAATCCGGCAATAATACTCGTAATGAGGCAAGGAATGGAGGTCACACCGCCAATATCAATGAGATACCGATGAATTCCAGATACGAACCCGACGATAATCCCTACCCATGGGCCGAACAGAATCCCCCCGGACATGATGACAATGATACGAACATTCACGAGGGAGCCTTCCACATCAATCCCGGAATACGTCCCGAAAATCGCAAACAAACAGAAGACCAGCGTAATCACGGCATACTCGCGCGGGGATTGCGTGTCCTTCTGCAGTACATGTCTCACACTGGAGATTCGAATCATGAAAAATAAAATAATGAGCAATAAGGCCGCACGTTCAAATAATTGCAACAGCATCGTCCTTATTCACCTCACTTCCTGCAATGGTCTTGTTGTCTAGTCCTGATGAACATTTGTATAGTGTACCACATGAGTAAAATTTCATTTACAGGAAACGGCCCCAATCGACGACAAAAAAGGCCACCCCATTCTCACAGGTTGGCCTTCTCTTCTATTCTACCGTCTCGCTGCGTTCAACTCGAGAAGCGCAATGCTCGGCTAATCAGTACCGGAAGCACTGATGTATGGTTCTCCTCCGCAAAGACGCGGAACTCTACCTTGAGCCCTTGGCCTTCTAATGGAGCTAATCGAATTGCCATCGCTTCGGCTAATTCATACATCCGGCTAGGATGTCGTTCTTCAAGTTCTCCCATCGCAATCATTAACCGTGCCTCTTCTGCCTGTTGTCCCGCACCCGAATGCAAACGCTGCACGAATTCTGCTTCTTCCTCACGCAGCAGCTGACGACCGAAATGAATCGACGGACTGCCAGCAATATAGGTCTGAAAAGCCTTTGGCTTCGTGAACAGCGTATGCAAGACGAAGAGCCCGCCTAGCGAATGTCCGAACAAACTCTGCTTCGTCCGATCGATCTGCACATGCTGCGATATTAGCGGCTTTACTTCCTCCTCTATGACACGGAGGAACCGATCTGCCCCGCCATATTCCGGCCACGACTCTCGCCCTGGCGGTGAAGGCAATTCTTCGCGCGGGATCGGGAGCGAGTAATCGACCATCCGGGCCGGGTCGAACGGCTCCTCCGTCCGATAGCCGATCCCGACGATGACCTGCGGCAGCACGCCGGTCTTCTCCGGTCTGCGGCTCTGCAGCCGCACTGCTTCCATCATCGTGCCGAACACGGAATTGCCATCGAGCACATAGGTGACGGGATACCCCGCTTCCGGCGGCGGGCTGTGAGGGATCGCGACCATAATCTGATATTCGCGATCCGTATGCTCGGACCGAATGAACTGCTGCCACGTTCTCGGCAGTGCTACCCTTGGCATCGACATCGTCATCGATGCCGTCTGTTCTTCTGAACTTTGCAACCGACATGCACCTCCTTCATGTTCTACTCGCGATATAACCATGCAAGCGCACCAGGGAATCTCCGCGCGAACGCTCCCGCTTCGTGCGTCGCACCCTCATCCATGATGAGCACAAGCTCTTCCGTTCCGAAGCCGTTCGCTTGCAGCTTGGCATGCATGACCTCTGTCCGGCTCAGCATCTCGCGTTGAGCCGTCTGTTTGCCCTGGCCTTCCAAGCTTCCTACGTCCATATAGATCCGCCGCCTGCCTTCACATCGCGCCATCGGCTGCGACGCTGCAAATTCTACGAATCCCTCATACCAATACGATCCGGAGATCGAGCCGATTCTTCCGAATACATCAGGGTATCGGTATGCGCCATACATCGAGATCAGCCCGCCAAGCGATTTGCCGAGCAGTCCCGTCATCTCCGATCCGGCATCTGTCCGAAACGTTCGATCGATATAGGGTTTGCATCGATCGACTATGAAGGAGAGATACGCATCCCCTTGACCGCCGAAGTCTGAAGTTGTCCGTTGATCTGACAACCTGGCTGCGGCCCATGGCGTATACTCATCGGTTCGTGCAGCCGACGCGATGCCGACCATGATGAGCTCGGGGAGCCTCCGGTCCGCAAACATCGCCTCAATCTCCGATAGCGTATGATGGTGGGACGGGTCGAACAAATCACCCCGATCATGGATATAGATGACGGGGTAGCTCTTGACCATTTTCCGAGCATAACTAGGCGGCAAATAAATGAGCAGCTCGCGCTGCTCTAATTCATGTACACATAATTGTCCGTTCATCACTTGTCCTCCTATTTCCGCCCCCGACGAAGCAGATAAATGAAGTAAGGGACGCCCACAATCGAGATCACGATGCCGACCGGCAGCTCCACCGGCTGAAATACCGTTTTCGAGATGAAATCGGAAGCCACGACGAGCAGCATCCCCATCACGCCGCTGATCGGCAGCACATAGCGATGACGTATGCCGACCAGCCGTCTCGTAATGTGCGGCGCGATCAATCCGACGAAGCTGATGTTACCGGATACCGATACACAGGCGCTAACAACCCCAATACAGCAGAGCAATAGGATGCTTTTCTCTTTCTCTGTCGCAACCCCAAGGCTCTTCACGCTGTTCTCCTCGAGCTGGAACAGATCGAGCAGATGGGCCTTCCACATCATGATCGGAAGAAGAATAATTAGCCAAGGCAGCATAGCGGCAATATAGGTCCAATTGGCATCCCAAATGCTTCCCGTTAACCAGACGGTCGCCATCTCGAAGTCATTCGGCTTCATTTTAAGCGATAAATATAAGGAAACCGCCCCAAAACCCGATCCGATCGCAATGCCCACTAGAATAAGCCGCTGCGGATCCAGCTTCCCGCGATTCCAAGCGAACAGGTAGATGAGGACGGCTGCCCCTAGTCCGCCTGCAAGGCCGAATAACGGCTTCGCCATGATCGCGAACCACCCCGTGCCTTGAATACTGCCTTGGATGAAGAACATAAAGACAACAATAGCTGCCCCCGCGCCCGCATTGATCCCCAGAATCCCTGGATCTGCCAGTCCGTTACGCATTAATCCTTGCACCACCGCACCAACAACACCAAGTCCGAAGCCGACCAGCATCGCGATGACGATCCGCGGCAATCGGAATTCGAAGATAACCAGATCATGCGATGGATCCGGGTTGATCCGCAGCAGGGTCTTCCCGACTTCCGCAAGCGTCATGTCGAATGCGCCGTTGGTCAAGCTCACATATACCGCAGCCAGCGTCAAAAGAACGCCCATCAATAGAACGAACCCGAATCGCGTCATTCCAGATTTAAGCATGTGTGCCGCCCCCTCGTTTACGTATTAAGTAGAGGAAGAACGGTACGCCGATGAGTGAAGTAACGACGCCAATCGGCGTCTCGAACGGATAATTCAAGAACCGGCTGAGCACATCGGATAGTCCGAGGAACATCGCCCCAAGGACGCCGGCAGCCGGGACGATCCGTCGATAATCAATACCGACAAGGAATCGCGTGATATGCGGGACGATGAGTCCTACGAACGCGATCTTCCCCGCGAGCGCAACGGAGATACCAGTCAGAATAACGACAGCTAGCGTCGCAATGACTTTGACCAGCACCGTGCGTTGTCCGAGCCCCTTCGAGATATCTTCCCCCAGCGATAACACCGTCACCGACTTCGAGATTGCCAGTGCCAGAACTAAGCCGACAATACCGAACGGGATCGCGACCTTCACAAGCTCTGGCGTCATGAGATGCATTCGGGCGTTATACCAGAAGCTCACATCCTGTGAGATCTGAAAATATGAAGCAAGTCCCGCCGACACACCGCTTAGGAATGTCCCGGTTATCAGACCAATGACCGCCATATTCACAGGCGACATGCCGCCAGGCACCAGCGTTGCTAGGCTGAAGACAGCCACTACGCCGATCACCGAGCCGATTAGCGAGAAGAAGACCATCTCCAGCGCTGAACTGCTCCCCGGCATGAACACCATGCAGATCGTAATGGCGAAGGCCGATCCGTCTGAGACCCCCATGATCGATGGCGAAGCAAGATAATTGCGTGTCATCCCTTGCATCAATGCCCCGGACACAGCCAAGAACGCTCCGATCAGGAGCGCTCCGATGGCTCTTGGCAGTCGTGAGTGGATCACGATCTGATGATCGACGTTCTCGGGGTCAAAATGAAAGAGTGCATCCCACACCGTGCTCATGGGCAAGTTCTTTGCGCCAAATAGAATCGATGCGATCACAATGCCGACCATGATGAGGGGGGAGCCCCATAGGAGCAAGCTCCCTATTCCTTTAACTCGTCGCATACATACCACTCACTTCATTGTGATTAGTTCAACTTCTCAGCCAGCGCCTTCAAGAAGTTGATCTTGCTCCATGCTGTTCCACCTTGTGCATCCGGGTCGATGAGGTTAACAAATACCTGGTTGTCCTTCACAGCTTTCAAGTTCTTCCAGATCGGGTTGCCCTCGATATCCTTCATCACTGCAGGCGTAGCCTTGTTCTCGGATTCGGAATATTGAAGGATGACATAATCCGGGTTCATCTCACTCAATTTCTCAAGGGAAAGATTCTCTTGCCCTTTCGCCGCTTTCACTTCTGCCGGCACGGTAAATCCAAGGTCCGTGTACAGCAGCGGATTGAAGAATACTTTATCCGAGTAGAGCATCAAGTTGCCTGCCCGAACACGAAGGGCAACGACTTTCTTATCTTTCAACGTAGATTGAATTTTGCCTTTCGTCGTTTCGAGCTCATCTTGATATTGCTTCAGGATTTTCTCCGCCTCATCCTGTTTACCGGTTAATTCCGCGAGCAACCGAAGGTTCGCATCCCAGTTCTCCGACAAGTGGGATATCGGGAAGGTCGGCGCGATTTTGCTCAGCTTCTCGCCGACTTCCGGTTTGAATTTCGAGGAGCTTAAGATGACGTCCGGCTTCATTTTCAGGATACTCTCGAAGTTCAATTGAATTTTCTCGCCTGTGGATTCGCTCTTGCTGGTGATCGATTGGAATAGGTCCGCGAACTTCCCGCCCTGCGTCATCGCACCGACTGGTTCCACGTTTAATACCAATGCATCTTCCATAGACTCCACACTGCCCGTGATTGCGATGCGCTCCACTTTGGCTGGTACCGTGTAATCTTGTCCCAAATATTGAATGACGCGCGTATCACCCTCTGCCTTATTCTCTGCTGGCTCAGACGATGCCGCCGTCGCTGTCGATTCCGTTGTCTCTGCCTTTAGCGCTGCTGTATCTGCCTTCGAACCGCATGCAGCAAGAGCTGCTGCGAGAATTGCGATCATACTGATCATTAATAACTTCTTCATGTTCTTTCTCCATCTCCCTATTCGAGTTCATCTTGGATCGCATCATTATAATTGATAACGATTCTCATTCTTAATTATAGGGAGAGGTGTACCCTCGGACAATGGACAAAATCCGGCATTTCTCATGGACGATTTCCTGATACCAAGTGCAGCGTCTCCTTCACGACACGTTCCATTGCATCCGCAGTGTAATGCCGCCAAGGGTCAGAATTCAGACGGTAGAAATGATGCAAGCGCACGGACTTCATCTCCTGCCAGCGTGGATCGTACTGCATCGTCTCCCAATGCTGCAAGGTCTCTTCCTCCTGCTGTACGAGCACGAAGAGATGATCCACGTCCAGATTGGACAATGCATCGAGTGTCAATCGTTCCTCATAGAGCGCTTCTGAATAAATCGATAACGGTTTCATCTGCAAATCGCCGTAGAACACCTCCGCAATCGCGCGATTGCTATAGGCATAGATCGCATTCCGTGTTATTCGAATGACAAGACAGGTCCCCTCCTGTACAATCGCATGCAGTTGTTCTCTTGCACGAACGGCTTGTCTCTCATATTTCTTCAGCCAGACCTCGGCCTCTTCCGTCTCGCCCAACAGCTCCGCCGTTAGCATAAGCTGCTCGCGCCAAGACAGTCCTTGCGCAGGAATGTAATAGACGGTAGCTATCTGTTCGAGCTGCAACTTCTCCTCCTCGGATACTTCCGAAGGACATAGGATCAGCTCCGGACGATGCGCTTGCAGCTCCTGAATTTTCGAGGAGGACGCATCATGCTGCCGATAAGCACGAAGATGAACCGGGATGTCTGCATGATAGGTTCGATAATAATGGGACGTCCACTTGGGATGAAGCGGCGCTGCAAAAGGGATGATCTGAAGCGGCAGCAACAGCCCGATCATATTGAGACTATAAGCAGCAACTCTTCGATGTCTCCGCTTCATATAGACGGTGGGTGCCACGCCAATCTCTTTTTTGAATTTACGGCTGAAATAGAATTCATCCTGGTAACCAACTTGGTGAGCTATATCCCGCAGCTTCAAATTAGGCTTCGCCATCAATAGCTTCGCCCGATTCATGCGCAGCTCCGTTAGGTAGTCCATGGGGCTCATTCCATAATGCTTCTTGAAGACGTCGCCGAAATATTTGGGGCTTAAATCCATCCTGCGTGCAAGCTGTTCGATGGTCATGCTCTGATCCAGATGGCGCTCCATATGCATACGGACTTGCTCCAAAGTGGAACCGGAAGGCTGCTGCTTCATCCGGTAGCATTGCATCACATGATAGAGCAGCTGCTCAAATGTAAATTGGCTTCGAAATCTCTCGAGTGGATCCTGGCTCTCGTGATAGTGCAGCACGGACTCGCACAGAGGAACGAGCGTATCCGAAGGCAGAGTAGCTGCCTCGCCTTTGCATAGTTGTAACTCTCCCCGAAGAGGATACAACCGACGCTTAAATCCCCCTTGCTCTTGATATATATCCATTCGGAATAAATAGAGCTCCGTATCGATCCCTTCGTCCGAATCCACACTAAACGTATCGTCTGCCGGACAGAAATAAATCGCATGCGACTGCATCCGGTGCATTGTCTCTCCAATCGTCACGCTTCCTTGCCCCTGCCGGATATAGATCAATACATACGACTGCGTCAACTGCGGGGGAATGCTCAGCGCCCCTCCTTGCAGACAAGCTGCATCACGCAGGCGGAACATGAGCCCTGCCATCGCACTCCCTTCATTCAAGTTCATTTTATCTGGTTGCTGCTCACTTCGAGTCACAGGATCACACCTTTCTCCATTCAAAAAAGCTATCAGCCCCGCTCATGGGACGATAGCTTCACCTTAGCCAACACTATATGGATACGCCGCTCTTCGAGGATTTCACATCGTATGTCGCATGCGATCGACTAACTAGATACTCAGGCTGCGGCTTCCCTCTGGACTGGCGATGCCCTTCGATATGCGCTTCGCTCGTCTCCCATTTCTTCCAAGCTTCTTCCGATTCCCAGCGAATGAGCACGATCACTTCTTCGTCGTTGCCGCGGCGTGTACGCTTCACGAGCACACTCAAATCGATGAACCCTTCCGACTTCTCAATAATGCCTTCTCCGGTAAACCGTTGAACAATTTGGTCCGAGAAGCCTTCTTTCACGACAATCGTCTTCGTCTCGATGAACATTTCGATTACCTCCCATGGTCTTTTATAACGTGTATGTATACTCACATTCTATTGATAATGATTATCACTGTCAATTTCTTTTTGGTAGCGGATGACAACAGTACCCTCTAGAGCACAACGAAAAAGCGGGCACTCCACCCTCTACCTCGAGGACGAAATACCCACTTTTGATGGAACCTTTTTATAATCTCAACAAATAATTATTTCTTGTTCGCTTTCCATGCATCGAGTTGTGCTTGCATTTCAGCTTGTACTTTGTCGAGGCCTGCAGCTTTGAATTTCTCAATCGCTTTTGGCACATAGACCTTCGGATCAACCGATCCTGTGAATAGGGAAGGATAGAATTCTTCCTTCACGTTCTGAAGCGCTGCGATTTCAGTCTTCACGCTGTCCGGATTGAAGGAGAAACCAAGCAATGGCGCGTTTTTGGCCGAGTTGTTGAATTCAGCGAATTTCTCCCACTTGTCTTTTGGATCTGTAGGCATTTTATCAAGGATAAAGAAGTTACCAAGCGTAAATGTCGGCATGTCATAACGTTCTGTTTTTGCTGGCAAATATTCAACCGTCTGGTCATCGATACGTTTGTAGTGCTCGCCTTCGATTCCGTTGTTCACGAGGTTACGAAGGTATTTGTCTGTGTTCAGCAAGTTCAAGAATTGCATTGCTTTCTCAGGATATTTGGACGACGCGGAAATCGCATGCATCGAACCAAGAACGGACCAGTTATACACGTAAGCTTCTGTGTAAGGGACCGATACAACTGGATAACCTAAGGATTGGCTCCACAGATTGTCTGCGAACGGCTGTGTATCCGGCATATCAACGAACCATTTGCCCGTCTTCATCTCATCGCCATTCGCTGCCGAAGCCACGTCTTGCTTCAAGTAACCTTTTTGGTAGTACTCATGCATCGTTGTGAAATCTCTCATCGTCTCTGGTTGTTCCAGAATGTTCACGATTTTGAGGTCGCCATTATCATTCAGCGATACGCCAAGCGGCAAGTTCTCGTTGATTAGGTCATAGTACAGACCGAATTTGAAGTTCTTATCACCGGAAAGCGGATACAATCCTTTCTCTCCTTCTTTCACTTTCGCAAGCAGCGGCTCCAGATCTTGCAACGTTTTTACGCTGTTAATGTCCAGCTTGTACTTGTCGACATACTGCTTGTTGAAGCGGAATACTTTCTGCGCCGGCAGCTCTTTGTTCACCGGAATAGCGAACGTCTGTCCATCAATTTTAGCGCCTGCGAGGAAGGATGGGTGAATCGCCTTCTTCATGTCTTGTCCATATTTCTCAATGAGATCATCCATTGGATAGAACAAGCCTTTCTTCGCGTTCGTCACATAATCGAATGCCCAAGAAGATGTAAACGCAATATCATAAGGTTCGCCGGTTGCTGCGATGACGCCCATCTTCTGGTTGTAATCACCGAAGTCGAACATTTTCATTTTGATCGTGACGCCGATTTTCTCTTTCGTATATTCGCTCACTTTCTCCATGACTTTGTTAAGGTCCTTCTGCGGCGCACCAATCGTGTACCAGAGAAGCTCTACCGGCTGCTCAGCTGTACCCTTGTCAGCGCTTTCAACTTGGTCCTTATTCTTACTTCCACACCCAGCCAAGACGATAGATGTCAGCATCAACAGACAAAATGTCGTGAGCAGCAATTTCTTTGCTTTGGTCATGTTGTTTCAATCCCCTTCTGTATGAAATTCAAGCGGTTCAATTGGTAAATCCTGAATACTTCTTAAGATTATACAAAATAATACGCTTACAAAAGTCGACAAACTATAGATTTCGTGTACAAACTAAAGAAAGTCGTATAATTCGATGATTCGGAATCCCTACTCCGTCTCCGGAACGGCATATACAGACGAAATTGTTCAACATTTATTGACATTTCGGAATAGATCCATGATTTCGCACGGAATATTGTTGATTATTCACTTTTATATCATATACTTAGTATATCAACATTAATACGATATTAGGGTGATGAAGTGGAAGCGCATTTATATGAACAAATTTATCACTATATCATTCAAGAGATTAAGGATGGCCGCTTGAATGAAGGAGATCGCGTATCTTCGGAAAAAGATTTGGCTGAACAATTCGGGGTCAGTCGGATCACGTCCAAAAAAGCGTTAGAGAAGCTGGCTGATACCGGGATTATTAAGCGAATCCAAGGCAAGGGCTCCTTTGTCACTGATCAGCTTACCGGGAGGCAGGAACCGAAGCACTATGCTGCAGAGATCAAAGTCGCACACGCCTCGGAGGAGGAAAGACGGCTGATTGGGTTTATCATTCCTAACTTCTCGGATGAATTCGGCTTGAAGCTGCTTCGTGCGATTGAGCGACAGACCGCAGCCTATCAATACGAGCTCATTGTCAAACGCACCTCCGGCGACCGGGAAGAAGAAAAACGTGCCATCCAGCTCTTCGTCAGCCTGGGTGTCAAAGGGCTGCTCATGACACCGATTCACGGCGAACATTATAACCCCGATCTGCTTCGGCTTGTGCTGGACCAATTCCCAATCGTGCTCGTCGACCGCTATTTAAAAGGGATTCCGGTCTGCTCAATCTACACGGACAATCAAAAGGCCGCCACCGACCTCACACTTCACTTGATCAACCAAGGGCATAAAAAAATCGCCTTCTTGTCCCCACCCGAAGAGAACACAACAACGCTAGAGGAACGATTGCTCGGGTATACGCTCGCCTTCACCCAGGAAGGCATGGATTTGAATGAGGATTATATCTTGAAAAATTTCAAGAGCACGCTTCCCGCCGCGGATCACACAGCGAGAGAACATGATGAAGAGAACCTGAAGCGTTTCCTGGCGCAGCACCCTTATGTGAAGGCTTTCGTCGTCTCGGAGTTCCTCGTTGCTACGCTGCTGGCCCAAGTTATCTATGCCCTGGGCTATCCGCTGGATGAATACGAAATTGTATGTTTTGACGCCATGGATGATCATCTTGGGCGCACAATCTTTACCCATATTCAGCAGGACGAACAGCAGATGGGCGAAGTGGCCGTCGATATGCTGATCTCGCAAATCGATGGTACCGACGTTCCAGAGCAACGAATCGTTGCCCACCGCATGATCAAACGAACCCATTGAAAATCGTTCCTACAGCACGCTAATTCCAACGTGTCGAACAAGTCAATTTGACTTTTCGGCATTTTTTTTATGTCGCAATTTCACAATTGACATGTTATATAATGACATAATAATATACTCAGTATAACATTGTATTCATTTACATCATCTGACAGTTTAGCATTCCAAACTTTAGGGGGTTAATGAATGAAAAAAACATGGAAAACAGCAATGCTCACGTTAGTCAATCTTCTCACTGCATCGCTTTTTGTAACCGCTTGCGGGACGAGTACAGGCACAGGGAATGCCGACGAACCAGGCGTTACGACCGTCACATTATGGCACGGCCTGACTTCGATCGATCTGGACAACATGAACAACGTCGTCAAAGTATTCGAGGAGAAAAATCCGACCGTCAAAATCAAATTAGTCTATACCGAGTCCAGCGAAGGATCAGACCAGAAGCTGCTCACAGCTGTCGCCGGCGGCAATCCGCCTGATGCAGCCCTCTTCGACCGTTTCAAAGTTGGAACCTGGGCAGCGCAAGGTTCATTGACCGACTTATCCGACATGGCAGAGAAATCAGGTATCCGCAAGGAGATGTATTACCCGTTCGCTTGGGACGAATCCAGTTATCAAGGCAAGCTGTACGCCATTCCGCTCGATACCGATGCCCGCCTCTTGTTCTACAACAAAGATCACTTTAAAGAAGTGGGACTCGACCCGGAGAACCCGCCGAAGACGATTGCAGAGCTCGAATCCGCGGCTGAGAAATTGACGATCAAGGAAGGCAAACGGTTCAAACGTGTCGGCTTCATCCCATGGTATTCCCAAGGCTGGCTCTATACATGGGGCTGGGTGTTCGGAGGGCAATTCCAGGACGCTGCAACAGGCAAGATCACAGCCAATGATCCGAAAGTCGTCGAAGCCCTTCAGTGGATGACCGATTTCGGGAAGAAATACAATGTCGAGGACATCACGGGGTTCACGAGCGCTGCAGGCACGGAAGAAATGGACCCGTTCATCTCCGGGCAGATCAGCATGAAGGTCACTGGCAACTTCGCGGTGAAGGGCATTAAAAAATTCAATCCGAAGCTGAATTACGGCGTGACGCAGATCCCTTCCCCTTCGGGCAAAGACTTCACGACCTGGTCCGGCGGCGGTTCCATTATCATCCCGAAAGGCGCAAAGAATGCGGAAGTCGCGTGGAAATTCCTCGAGTTCCTCGGCAAAGAGGAAGGTCAGGAGCTCGTAAATAAAGACTCCAACCTCTCTGTTATCGATGCGGTGAACGTGAAGTACGGGTACAAAGATGATCCGATCATGAAAGAATTCATTAACGTGCTGCCGAATTCGCATAACCGTCCCGTGATCCCTGAAGGTCAGCTGCTCTGGAACGAGCTGGCTTCCGCGACGGAAAAATCGACGCACGGCAATGGGACGCCGAAGGAGAATCTGGACCGCGTCACGGAGACTGTCAACAAAGCGCTCGAGAAGTACAACAAATAAATGGACCCATCGGCAGAGGGCACGACCTGGCCCTCTCTCCCCCGATGGACTGGTAAAGGAGAATGTACATGGAGAAACTGGCTGGTGCCGCGCCGGCAGCCGCAGTTCCTGCAACAAGACGCAAACGTTCCTTGCGCCGAATAGGCATCACGGGTTGGCTGTTCGCTTCCCCTTGGATCCTCGGCCTCCTCTGCTTCTATGCCGTCCCCATGTTGTCGTCGATCTATTTCAGCTTCACGACGTACAGCATCCTGCAGCCCGGCGAATTCGTCGGCTTGAGCAATTACGTCGAGTTGTTCAATGACCCGCTATTCTGGAAATCCATCTATAATACGATCTATTTCGCCGTGTTCTTCGTGCCGTTAAGTATCTTCGTCGGCGTATCGCTCGCGATGATGCTGAATATGAAAGTCAAAGGAATGGCCATGTTCCGCACGATCTTCTTCCTGCCCACCTTGGTGCCGCAAGTTGCGTTGTCGGTGCTCTGGATGTGGCTGCTGCATCCGAACTTCGGACTCGTGAACGGGATGCTCGCCAGCATCGGGATCGACGGCCCGCCTTGGCTCGGCGGTGAAGCGTGGTCCAAGCCTTCGCTCATCCTCATGTCGTTATGGGGAATTGGGCAAGCCGTTGTCATTTACCTGGCGGGATTAGGCGACATCTCGGAGGAATACTACGAAGCGGCTGCCATCGACGGCGCCAGCTGGTTCCAGAAGACAAGGGCCGTGACCCTTCCGCTGCTGACGCCCGTCATTTTCTACAATCTCGTGATGGGGACAATTGGCGCATTTCAGCAGTTCACCCTGCCTTATACGCTTACCAAAGGGCAAGGCACGCCATCGAATTCGATGACATTCTATGTCATGTATTTATATGAGAATGGATTCCGCTATTTCAAAATGGGCTACGCTTCCGCGATGGCCTGGATCTTATTCGTGATCGTCATGGCCCTAACGGCGCTGATCTTCGTCACGTCCAAACGTTGGGTTCATTATCAAGGGAAATAAGGAGGAAAAATGGGGATGAATCCTGCCGCTGTCAAAACGATCAACCGTACACTGGCTTATGTATGCCTGATTGCCGCATCCGCGTTCTTTATCATACCGTTCATCTGGCTGCTATCGACCTCGCTGAAGCCGCTAACGCAGATATTCAGCTTTCCGCCCGAATGGATCCCGAAGCCGTTCTTATGGAGCAACTACTCGCGGGCCATCGAATACATTCCGTTCTGGACGTTCCTTAGGAATACGGCCGTCATTACCATCTTCAGCACGCTCGGCGTGATCGTGTCTTGTCCGATCGTAGCCTACAGCTTCGCCAAGCTTGAATGGCGCGGCCGAGGCACGCTCTTCTTCATTACACTTGCGGTCATGATGATTCCGAGCCAAGTCACGCTCATCCCGCTGTTCTTGCTGTTTACGAAATTAGGATGGGTTGGAACACCGCTCCCGCTCATTATTCCACAGTTCTTCGGGGTGCCGATCTATATCTTCCTGATGCGCCAATTCTTCCTCGGGCTGCCGGATGCGCTGCGCGAAGCGGCCAGGTTGGACGGTGCTAGTGAATTCCGCATTTATCTGCAGATCATGTTTCCGCTGGCCAAATCCGCCGTCCTCTCAGTCGCGCTATTCCAATTCATGGCGAGTTGGACGGATTTCATGGGTCCCCTGCTCTATCTGACCAACGAAATATCGTATACCGTCTCGCTGGGCTTGCAGCAATTCCAGAGCCAGAAAGGCTCCGAGTGGGGCATGCTTATGGCGGTCTCCACGCTCATGACGCTGCCGATCATCGTCCTGTTCTTCTTCCTTCAGAAGACATTCATTCGTGGCATTACGTTTAGCGGGATCAAAGGTTAACATCATAAATCTTCGTCAGGCATTGGCTGCTACAGCGCAATGCCTTTATTCTTGCGATACATCGTCGGTGACATGTTCATCCGGGCCTGGAATACACGCGCGAAGGTGGAATATGACTTAAAGCCCGCTTCATACGCGACATCTGTAATTTTGAGCGTCGTGCTGACGAGCAGGTTGCAGGCATGGGCGATACGGATACGCTCGAGAATAGCGTAATAGTTCTCTCCGGCCAACTGCTTGAAGGAGGCGCTGATGTACGAGACGCTGTAGTTGAATTTCTTCGCTAACATCTCGAGCGTAATATCTTCTTTGAAATGAAGATATACGTACGAGATGATCTCCCGCATTCCCTTGGAGAGGGCAACCTCTTGCAGATTGGCCTGACTCGGCGAAATGTACCGCTGACGATATCGGTTGAACAACACGAAGACTTGAACGAGCTTCGCGATGAACATGACGCGGTTCCATGTCTGCTCCGCTTGGTATTCTGCGTACATTTGATCGAATAACAGCCTGACCTCGGCAGCCGTCTCGTCATCGAGCCGGTAGGTCGTGCTCGCGTCGAACTCGGCGCCCCGCAGCAGACGATGCAGATCGAACAGCGTATCGCCGCCGAAGAAAGCCTTTAAGCCGATTGCACCAACATACAGGTACAGCTCTTCGCCCGGATCGATCTCGATTTCGTGGACTTGATGCGGGAATAGGAGCGAGAACGTGCCTGGTACCAGCTCTTTGCTGACGCCATCGATGATCTCCACGCCTCGTCCTTGAATCACGTAAGTGAATTCGACGAACTGGTGGACATGCGGTGGGATGTGCGTATCAAGATGGTGAATTTTTAAGGTAAAAGGGAAATCGCCATGAACTTCATCGTCGCCTTGCAAATAGTACGGAAACATATGAAATGCCTCTTTCTGAGCAGAATAGGAATGATCAACTCACCCTATTTTAGCATGAATAGTGATAGATATTCTAAAATATTGATAGGCGGTCAACCGGGTTGATTCACTACAATGAGTATATATCTTGATAGATATCATCCAAGGAGTGATCTAATGAAATACATTGACTATGTGAATCCCCTGCAAGGGACCGATTCCATCTACCCATATTCGAACGGCAACACGCTGCCGCTTACCTCATTGCCCTTCGCGATGAACGCTTGGGCGCTTCAGACCTCCGAAGCTGGCGGCGGCTGGTGGTTCAGCCCGAACCATAACCGCACAGAAGGCTTCCGCTTGACGCACCAACCAAGTCCATGGATTGGCGACTACGGTCATATGACCTTCATCCCGCAGACAGGCCCTCTGAAGACTTCGGGCCACGACCGTTCGTCTTCCTTCCGCAAGAAGGACTTCATCGTGCGTCCAGACTACATGAAGATTCATCTGCTGCGCTATCAGACGACGATGGAGCTTGCGCCGACAACACGTTGTGCGAGCATTCGCTTAACGTATAAACGCCGTGATGAAGCCCGGTTCATTCTAGCGCCATTCCCAGGCGAGTCTGCGATGAAGATCGACTCGACGAGCAACACGTTGACAGGCTATACAACTGCCAAAGCAGGCGGTACGCCGGAGAACTACCGGATGTATTTCGCGATCCGCTTCAACTGTGCGATCAACGGGGAACACAGCGGATTATTCGATGCGCAGCATAACACCAACTCGGATCTTAGCGGTACGGGCGAACGTCTAGGCGCATACGTAAGCTTCGAGCTTCCGTCAGACGGCATCGTCGAAGCAAGCTTCAGCACATCCTTTATCAGCCAGGAGCAAGCCTTCACGAACCTCGATCGCGAGATTGGCACGCAGTCATTCGAAGCTATCCGCCAAGCGGCAACAGCGATTTGGGAGAAGCAGCTCGGCGTCATTGAGGTCGAGAGTGACGATGAAGACAAGTTGAAGACCTTCTACACGAGCCTATATCGGACATCCCTGTTCCCGCATGCGATTCACGAATATACCGCAGACGGCGAGCAGGTTCACTTCAGCCCGTACAACGGCAAGATTGAGCAGGGTCCGCTCTATGCCGACATCGGCTTCTGGGACACCTACCGGACATCCTTCCCTCTATATAACTTGCTGTATCCATCCTTCGTGAATGAGATGATGCAAGGCTGGGTCAATGCTTACAAAGAAACTGGCTGGATGCCGAAGTGGGCGTCACCGGGCGAACGCAGCATGATGCCAGGTACGCTAATCGACGTCTCCTTCGCCGATGCGATCGTCAAAGGCAATACCGGATTCGATGTCGAGACCGCATTCGAAGGGCTTCACAAGCATGCAACAACCGTATCGAAGGACCATCGTTATGGACGCAAAGGCATGGGCGAATATTTGAAATTCGAATATATGCCTGCCGATATTCACACGCACGAGAGCGTATGCAATACACTGGACTACGTCTACGGCGACTTCTGTATCGCGCAAATCGCCAAGCATCTGGGACGTGAGGAAGAGTACACACAGCTCATGAAACGTGCTGAACAGTACAGGCATCTCTACGATCCAACTGTCGGCTTCATGCGCGGCAAGCTGCAGGATGGCAGCTGGCTTGAACCATTCGACCCAACCATGTGGGGCGGACCGTATACCGAAGGCGGCGCTTATCAGAGCAGCTGGGCGGTGCAGCATGACCTGCTAGGGCTCGCGGATTGCATGGGCGGACGCGAAGCAGCCAAAGAACGTCTGGATGCGCTGTTCGCGGCAGAACCAGAATTCAAGATCGGTTCCTACGGGTTCGAGATCCACGAGATGTCGGAAATGGCGAACGTCGACTTCGGACAATTCGCGATCAGCAACCAGCCGAGCTTCCACTTCCCGTACATTTATACCGCACTCGGCTATCCTGCGCTAACGCAGCACTGGGTTCGCCGGACGATGGATGAATTATTCAGTTCCCGCCCTGACGGCTTGCCAGGCGATGAAGATAACGGCAGTCTATGCGCGTGGTATGTATTCGGCGCAATGGGCTTCTATCCACTCAGCCCAGGGGTTCCTGAATATGTGCTAGGTACACCTTACTTCAAGAAGATGACTGTTCATCTGGAGAGCGGCAAAGAAATCGTAATCGAAGCTGCGAACAATACGGCGGACCACAAATATGTATCGGGTGTTCAACTGAACGGCGAATCCGTCTCGAAGCTCTATCTTACGCATGAAGAGCTCGCGAATGGCGGCGTAATCGCCTTCGAGATGAGCAACCAAGCACCTGCGGAAGTTAGCGATCTAGATAAGCTTCCTTATGCCATGTCGAAAAAATAAGAATATCACTGTCCTGGAATAGGACGATGATGCTGAATAAGCCCTGCGTACCCATTTGTCATGGTACGAGGGCTTATTTCGATTCAAGCGGCTGATGACGCTGCGTGTACCATCTCCGAATGCTGCTGACGATGACGAGCATCAAAGGCTGCCCCACCCCCATCAGCACAGCCAGAATAGGCCACACACGCAAGTCAAACGACTCGCGGAAGAACAGGTTCGGATAAATGACCAAAGATAACGGAAGAATGATGGATACCAATGGATAGGTAAGCATCCCCGCATGTTTGATTCGCAAGAGCTGTGCAAGCCCGATCATCCCGGCATAGAAATACATCATCAGCTTGAAATAGACTGCGATGAGCCAAATGGCGGCCATCAGCACCTCAATGCGAGTGATGACACGTCCCACATTAATATGCTTCGCCAGCGTATAGCTGGGGAACAACTGCCTGGCGATCAATTCGGGATCGAGCACCAGTACGCTCGCCATAATGATGCCGAACAGAATCAAGCCACCGATGATGTTACCCATCCACAGACCTAACCGATTCGATGATCCGTCCGAACGTTTCATTGAAGCCGGATACAGCATTAAGACGAATACGACGGGACACGTAGAATAACACACATTGAATACCGCGCCCTGCACCAAAGTCCTGCCTCCCGTATCGATAATCGGGAGGATCCGTTCGATCTCCATGCTGGGCGTCGAGAATAAGATAAGCACCACGAAGAAGAGGATGAACAACGGGAACAGCACTTCTGCCGTATAGCTGAACGTTCGAAGGCCCAGCCTCCCTCCCATCGCAATGACGACGCTCAGCAGCAGATTAATCGCATACGGCGGTGTCCCTACAAGAATTTCTCGGGTGAGAAAATCACTCGCATAATACATCAAGCCGGTCACGCCAATCAGCAATGCATTGAGGACATAGGCCCAAGAGAAGATCGAGCCAAGCCACGGGCCAAGCAGCTTCTGGTTCATCTGAATGAAGTTCAGATTCGGATAGCGTCTGCCGAGCATGCTGTACAGATACATGATCCCAAAGCTAAAGAGCAGCCCCATCAGCGAAGCAATCCATGCATCATGCCCAGCAATGGCGGTCAGCGGGCTAGGAACGACCAGAATGGCGCTGCCTACCGTAAAGAACACCATAAGGATCATCAATTGTCGATCGTTAATGCTGTTCGCTCGATGATCGCGACTCATCACTTCTCTCCTTTCCACTCCACTTGTGAACCCAAGATACGATCCACAGCAGCAAGGGCACGATTAAGCCTATGATCGCAATGAAAACAGGCCATACCCGCATATCCAGTATCATTAACTTATGGGATGTTGCCGTTGTTGCATACGATAGAGGGATCATGAGGGACAAGATCGGATACGTTAATATTTTCGGATTTCTAATACGCAGTAATTGAGCGATTTCCTGCATGCCTACATAGACATACAGTACCAGCTTGTAGAACAATGCAATCAACCAGATGGCAGCCATGAACACTTCAATGCGAGTTAAGAAATGCCCCACCGATATTTTACGAGCAAGGAAGTAGCTGGGATAGTTCTTTCGTGCCGTAACATCCGGACCCAAGACGAGCAGACAAGTTGCAATCAATAGAATGAGAAGAAGACTCCCCAGGATGCAGCCTGTCACATATGCTCGATACCCCTTAGGAGATTCTATGGCCGACGGGAATAATATCAGCAGGAATATGCGCGGCAGCGCGGAGAAGCTTAAATAAATAAACGTGCTCCGCAAAATCGAACTCATGTCGGATTCGAAGATCGGCAGAATATACTCCAGTTCCATATTCGGAATCGAAAGGCCAACCATGATGACATAAATAAAGATCACGATGGGGAACAGCACCTCCGTCGAATAGGCAATGGTCCGTAATCCGTGCCTCAACGCCATCGCTACGATCAATATGAACAGCAGCTGAACAACCGACTTAGGCGTCCCTACCAGCACCGATGTGGCGATGAACTCACCTAGGAAGCTGAGGAGCAGCACGGCACCTCCGCCTAGCGCCGTAATGACATAGACCCAAGATACGATGGAGCCGGCCCACTTGCCAAGCAGCTTCCGATTAAGTTCAACCCAAGTTAGATTCGTACAGTTTCTTACTGCCGCAAGATGTACCATGTTAATCAGGTAGCCTAGAAATAAACCTAACAGAGCAGATATCCAAGCATCCTGTCTTGACAGCATCGCAATCCCCGATGGGATGACGAGTGTACCGCTTCCCACGGTGAAGAAGGTTACCATGATCATCCATTGGTACGGTTGAAGCTTCACTCTTGTCTCCATAAGCGTCCTTCCATTCAAGTTGCTGGGCCAAATATGATATCGCTAAGCGGACGGAACATCCATTCCAATACGGTATACGGGTTCGGATAATTGATTTTGAGCACCGTCATGACGCTTAAACCCACGCCAACGCCCAATACGATGCCGTAAATCCACGCTTCCCGCCTCATGTTCCTGCGCAGCAAGGGCAGAATCTCCAGGATTCCCAAACCGGATCCCGCCGCTACGATCAAGATTGCAGTCAGCCACCTCATACACCGTCACTCCTTTTTCATGTCCCAAATAAATGTATTGTTTTCTGTCTCGGTGCCTTTAATCTTCAGTGTCGTCTTGACCTCAACGCCAACCGTCGGAAAGATGGTTACCCAATCCTTCTTCACGCGATTCCAATAGTGCTGCTGCTGACGGTGGAAGACTTGACCAAAGCCGAATATATCGGATTTATATTTTTTCTGCACATTCCGCACACTGTCCAGGAGTAACTCATTCACACCCCGCTCGGCTTCGTCTTCGATCTTCTGAATCTCCGACACGCGCAGCAGATTAATCCCGCACTGCACTTCACCAATGGTGCCCTCCAGATCCAGATGAATGGTGATATGCGGCTTACCTTGAATGAGCTTCGCCCGCATCTTCACGCGGTTATAATCCGTCTTGATGGAGACAACACCGTCGCCTTCCGGTCCGCACTTCACTTGGCCAAGGGAATGCTTCACGCGTTTGCGGAGATAGTTGGCGGCTCGGCTCTCATCCTCATTGAGCCATCCGATCAGCTTGTCGCCCTGGAATACGCCGAGCCCTGAATATTTCAGGGACTGTGCGGCAAGATTCG
Source organism: Paenibacillus guangzhouensis (assembly GCF_009363075.1). Lineage (NCBI taxonomy): Bacteria > Bacillati > Bacillota > Bacilli > Caryophanales > Paenibacillaceae > Paenibacillus > Paenibacillus guangzhouensis. The sequence goes on from NZ_CP045293.1 coordinate 4,649,385, forward strand.
CTTCATTCGCAAGTCCTGCCTTCAACGGCAAATTCGGAGATACTTCAATGCCTGGAAGAACAGCATTGTACGAGCCATGGCTCGTCAGATTCGAGACCAGCTCATCGAGGTGAATTCCCTCCGCAGGAGACCATTGCTTCCCAGAGTTCTCCAGGGAATTGTACAACTTATTCGCAGGAATCCGCTCCAGCTGCGTTGGATATTGCAGAATATCGCTTGCCTCATCATTCTTCGCCACAATGACATAGAAATCAGGCCGCAGATCATTGTCGCGCATGAAGAAATCGAGCACATTCGAGATGCCCTCCCTAGCCAGCTCTTCCCCAATGACCATGATGCGCAAATGTGCCATGTACAGATAGCGCGGAACCCGTGTCGTCAGCCTGCGCAGACATTCGAGAATCGACCTCCCCTCTTCCCGGTAAATACCAACAGCGGAACCGGTACTTCCTTTCTGCGCCATCGCTTCCGGATTAATGACTTCGACGGATAAGGTGTATCGATTGCCTCTCTTATCGAGACCAATCCCCATCGTTAGCGATAATTCATTCAGTTCCCTGCGGCTCCAACACCCCGTCATGGAACTGCATAACAGCAGCAGACACAATACCAGAGCGACCCGCCGGATCATCCACCTTCACCTCCATTTCCTTCTGGATTAGGCTTCAGCTTCGACTCTACGAACCATGGGCGATCCATCACCTGCTGACGTTTCTTATTCCGCAGCGGGAATAGATTCGCTCGTGTCAGCATGGCCCACCATGGTACACGGACGAACGTATCTCGCTGATCCCCAGCGTTGAATGGCGCGATCGGGGACATGTACGGGATGTTGAAGGAACTTAAGTGACAGAGGTGAAGCACCAGACCAATAAAACCGACCAACATGCCGAAGATCCCGAAAGTCGCGGCTAACGCCATAAAAATGAAGCGAATCAACCGGATCGAATAGCTGAACTCGATGCTCGGGGAGATAAAGCCGCTAATGGCGGTAATCGCCACGATAATGACCATCGCCGGCGAGATAATGCCCGCATCGACCGCCGCTTGTCCTAGGACGAGCGCGCCCACGATAGAAATCGCCGATCCGATGGCTCTCGGCATGCGGATTCCCGCTTCACGCAGCAGTTCGAAGGTTAGCTCCATCATTGTCGCTTCGACAAAGGCCGGAAACGGAACGCCTTCACGTTGCGCGGCAATGCTGATCAGCAGCACCGTCGGGATCATTTCCTGATGATAGGTCGTTAACGCGATATAGAATGCCGGAGCCAGCAGCGAGATGAATACAGCGACGAAGCGCAGCATCCGCACGAAGCCGAAGTCCGTGCTATGATAATAATCTTCAGGTGACTGCAGGAACTGGGTGAACAGCGCCGGGACGAGCAGCACGAACGGTGTACCGTCGACCAGAATTGCGATCCGGCCTTCCAGCAGCGCAGCTGCCACGATATCTGGACGCTCCGTATTGTTCACCATCGGGAATACCGTCCAAGTCGTATCCTGAATGAACTCTTCAATATAGTTACCTTCCAGCACACCGTCGATATCGATCTGGTCTATCCGATGACGAACCTCATCGACGATCTCTTCCGGCGCTAACCCCTTTATGAACATAATAGCAACGTCGGTCTTCGTCATCCGGCCGATTTCTTTCGTCTCGAGCCATAGGTTCGGATTCTTCACCCGACGGCGAATGAGTGCCGTATTCGTCCGAATCACTTCGGTGAAGGCGTCCTGCGGTCCCCGAATAACCGACTGGGACACCGGCTCACTGACATTCCGATGTTCCCAGCCTATCGTACTGACCGACAGCGCATGTTGATATCCGTCAATCATGACCACCGTGTTCCCGGACAGCATTTGAGAGATCATTTTCGACCAATCCGACTCCGTGCTAACCCCACCAACGGTAATGGCAAAAGAATTCCGCAGCTCTTCCACACTTGCTCCTTCGAAGCGGATATTGATCGCTACCCGTTGGTTCACATGGTCAACGATCGAATCTAGCAGCTGATGAACTGCGAGTGAATCGACAAGACCGTCCAAATATACGATGGCGACAAGGACATCATGATTCGGTCCAAGCCCCATTTCGCGGATGACCAAATCGGTGCTGCTGCCGAATGTACGCTTCATCCGTTCGACGTTCTGCGATAAGGATGATGTAATCAGATCTTCGGTTTGCGATTTCGACTGTTCGTTATCCGTTGGTTCTTGCTGATCGCTCATCTGCACCATTCTCCTCCAACGCTTCATGTCGCTTTTGTCATAGCTTGTTAGGTTATTTTGTTCCATCATTTCCAGTCTTATACTTTCATACTTTTCAACAGATTTCATGATATACAGCAAGAAGCCCTGGTGCTCAAGGCTCCAGGGCTTCTTAGGATTGGATTTTCGCTCAGGTTAGCAAATGTATTTAACAACCATTTCATGCGCTCGCGGTTGCTGCACAGGACGAATAACATATTAATGGTCGGTTTTGGTAAATAAAAACGCTTGCATAAACACAAATTAAGGGTATACTTGTATACAAGTATACTTGATAGTAAAAAGAAGGTGAAATTATGACGGATTCTAAGGAATTTATCTATCCCGAAAAATGGCTTTCAAAAGCTTCGACGGGCGATCGTGTTGCAAGCGAACTTCGGATGCGCATTATTTCAGGTAAGATCGAAAGCGGTACCATTTTGTCCGAAAATAAATTGGCCGCCGACTTCTCCGTAAGCCGATCTCCTGTTCGCGATGCCTTAAAAGTACTGGCTTCTGAAAATATTATTCGCTTGGAAAGAATGGGTGCCGTTGTCATTGGCTTAACCGAAAAAGAAATCAAAGAAATATATGATGTCCGATTACTCATAGAAACGTTTGTCTTTGAGCGGCTCGCGAACCTGGATACGAATGAGTTGGTCAAAGAATTGAATAAAATTATGGAAATGATGAAAATCGCCATTAAATATGAAGACGCGGATGAGTTTTCTTATCAAGATGTTTTATTCCATGAGACGATTATCCGTTCTATTCACCATTCCTACGTCCTCATGATTTGGCATAATTTAAAGCCTGTCATGGAAAGCTTCATTCTATTATCGATGCGTACACGCTTTAAGGAAAAGTACGAAGACTTGGCGCGGATTATCAATAATCATGAACTTTATATCCAAGCCATCGAAGCCAAAGATCGGGCGCTCATGATTAAGTCCCTACATCAGAACTTTGATGATGTCCAAGGAAAAGTCGATGACCTCTGGATGTCGCAGCAAATGTTATCTAAAGGAGTAGAACCAGACCATGAGTAGCTATATGTTAGGCGTAGATATCGGCACAACAAGTACCAAAGCGGTATTATTCACCGATCAAGGCGAAGTCATTCAAACGGAGAATATCGGTTATCCGCTTCACACACCGGATATCTCCACAGCGGAACAAGATCCGGAACAGATTTTTCAAGCCGTATTGCAAACGATTTCAAATATTACAACACATCAACCCGATAAACAACCGTCGTTTATTTCATTTAGCAGCGCCATGCACAGCGTCATTGCCATGGATGAGAATGATCATCCGCTGACACCATGCATCACCTGGGCGGATAACCGCAGTGAAGCATGGGCGCATTACATTAAAAATAAACGGAATGGCCATGAAGTGTATAGACGGACAGGAACGCCCATTCACCCCATGTCGCCGTTAAGCAAAATCACATGGATCGTGAATGACCGTCCTGAGATTGCTGCGAAAGCCACAAAGTATATCGGAATCAAAGAATATATCTTCAAAAAATTGTTCGATCAGTATGTCGTCGATCATTCCCTCGCTTCATCGATGGGGATGATGAATCTGAATTCACTGGAATGGGATGCGGAAGCTCTAGAGATCGCTGGCATAACCGCTGCTCAATTATCTAAGCTCGTACCAACCACCCAAATCTATCGCGGCTGCAATCCAGCTCTAGCTCAACAGATGGGGATCGATCCACAAACCCCCTTTGTCATTGGGGCGAGTGACGGCGTGCTCTCTAATCTAGGCGTAAATGCCATCGGAAAAGGCGAGATTGCAGTCACCATTGGGACAAGCGGGGCCATTCGCACCGTCATCGACAAGCCGCAAACGGATAAAAAAGGAAGAATATTCTGTTATGCATTAACGGATAAGCATTGGGTTATTGGCGGACCGGTCAACAATGGAGGGATGGTCCTTCGCTGGATTCGCGATGAACTTGCCTCCTCCGAAGTTGAGACGGCAAAAAGACTAGGAATTGATCCCTACGATGTATTAACGAAAATCGCTGAACGTGTGAGACCAGGGGCAGACGGATTGCTGTTCCACCCCTATCTCGCAGGAGAACGTGCCCCACTATGGAATCCGAACGTACGCGGCTCCTTCTTCGGCTTAACCTTATCACATAAAAAAGAGCATATGATTCGGGCTGCCTTAGAAGGCGTTATTTATAATCTATATACCGTGTTCCTTGCATTAACAGAATGCATGGACGGTCCTGTGACTCGGATTCAAGCAACGGGAGGCTTCGCAAGATCTGATGTGTGGCGGCAAATGATGTCCGATATTTTCGAATCTGAAGTCGTAGTTCCCAAAAGTTATGAAAGCTCTTGTCTAGGGGCATGTATATTAGGACTCTATGCCACAGGGAAAATCGACTCTTTTGATATCGTTAATAAAATGATTGGCAGTACCTACAAACACACACCAAAAGAAGCAGCAGCAAAAGAGTATAGACAATTACTGCCGATTTTTATCAGCCTATCCAGAGTATTAGAAGACGATTACACGCGAATCACCAATTATCAAAGAAACTTAATCAAAGACAACTAAGAATAAACAATAAGGGGATATAACGATGCCATTAGTCATTGTAGCAATTGGGATTCTAGCATTACTTGGATTAATCATGGTCTTGAAATTAAATACCTTCATTTCTTTAATCATTGTATCGTTCGGAGTCGCTCTAGCCCTTGGCATGCCGATGGGAGATATCGTTAAGACCATTGAAGCGGGCTTAGGTGGAACACTGGGCCATTTAGCACTCATATTCGGTCTTGGGGCCATGTTAGGCAAGCTGCTCTCCGATTCCGGGGGCGCACAGCGTATTGCTATGACGCTTGTGAACAAATTCGGTGAGAAGAACATTCAGTGGGCTGTCGTGACTGCCTCGTTTATTATCGGTGTTGCCTTATTTTTTGAAGTTGGATTAGTATTATTAATCCCAATTATATTCGCCATTTCAAGAGAATTGAAGGTTTCGATCTTGTATCTCGGGATTCCAATGGCCGCAGCTTTATCCGTAACGCACGGATTTTTACCTCCTCATCCGGGACCGACCGCGATTGCTGGTGAACTTGGCGCAAACCTTGGCCACGTACTGCTGTATGGCTTTATTATTGCCATCCCAACGGTCATTTTGGCCGGACCTGTATTTACGAAGATTTCCAAAAAGCTCATGCCGAACGCATTCACAAAAACCGGGAATATTAGCTCGTTAGGCGAACAGAAAGAATTTAAACTTGAGGACACACCTGGTTTTGGCATCAGTGTATTTACCGCTCTACTGCCTGTTATCTTAATGTCAATCGCTACGATCATTACTTTGCTGCAAAAAACAATAGGATTTAACGATAACGGATTACTCGCAGCGATCCGGTTCATCGGGGATGCGGATGTGGCCATGCTGATTTCGTTATTAGTGGCCATTTATACGATGGGATTGGCAAGAAAGATTCCAATCAAAACCGTCATGGAGTCATGTACAACAGCGATTTCTCATATCGGTATGATGCTCTTAATCATCGGTGGAGGCGGAGCCTTCAAACAAGTGTTGATTAATGGCGGCGTTGGCGACTATGTAGCCCAAATCTTCCAAGGTACTTCCTTATCGCCGATTTTGTTGGCTTGGATCATCGCTGCCATCTTACGTATTTCCTTAGGTTCTGCTACGGTTGCTGCGTTAACAACGACCGGTTTAGTACTTCCAATGTTAGGGGCATCTGACGTTAATCTAGCTCTCGTCGTCCTTGCAACCGGAGCTGGCAGTCTCATTGCTTCACACGTAAACGATGCCGGTTTCTGGATGTTCAAAGAATATTTCGGGTTAAGCATGAAAGAGACATTTGCGACATGGACTTTGCTTGAGACAATTATTTCCGTATCCGGACTAGGATTTATTTTATTGCTAAGCTTATTTGTATAACTCTCTCCAGGCAGTAGAAATTCAGCTTCGGCCAAGTTTCTACTGCCCATTATTTTAAGAAATAAGGTGCAAACATATGTTGAACACAATTGGCGTCATTGGTTTGGGAGTCATGGGCAGTAATATCGCTTTGAACATGGCGAGTAAAGGGGAATACGTTGCTGTCTATAACTACACAAGAGATTTAACCGATAAACTGGTCGAAAAAATGGATGCTTTAACGATCAATCCCTATTACGAAATACAAGATTTTGTACAATCCCTAGAAAAGCCAAGAAAAATCTTTCTTATGGTGACGGCTGGCAAGCCAATCGATTCCATCATTGCTTCATTATTACCTTTTCTCGAGTCCGGCGACATCATTATGGACGGCGGCAATTCCCATTATCAAGATACGGAACGCAGATACGATGAATTACGCCCCAAGGGAATCGGTTATTTGGGGATCGGCATATCCGGTGGAGAAGTTGGTGCTCTTCTAGGGCCTTCGATTATGCCAGGCGGGGATCGAGACGTATACGATAAAGTCGCGCCCATTCTTACAAAAATAGCGGCTCAAGTGAATGGCGATCCTTGCTGCGTTTATATCGGTCCGAGAGGAGCAGGACATTTTGTAAAAATGGTCCACAATGGGATCGAATACGCGGATATGCAGTTAATCGCTGAAGCTTACGCCTTTTTAAGAGAAAGGTTAGGGCTGTCGGTGAGTGAAGTCGCTGATATTTTCGAAACATGGAATCAAGGGGAACTCAAAAGCTATTTAATCGAAATTACAGCAGAAATTCTAAGAAAACAGGATGCCTTAACGGGCTTGCCGCTAATCGATGTGATTCTGGATAAAGCAGGTCAAAAAGGCACGGGCAAATGGACGAGTATCCAAGCGATTGATAATGGGATCCCGACTTCTATTATTACAGAATCTTTGTATGCACGGTATATCTCATCATTAAAAGAAGAACGTGTGATTGCGGAGAGTATCTTAGCAAGTCCTAACATGGATCAGATGCATTTAGATAAAACCTTGTGGATTAACTACGTTAAACAAGCATTATATATGGGTAAAGTTTGTGCGTACGCGCAAGGGTTTACGCAATACAAAATGACTTCTGAACTTTACGGGTGGGATTTGCCTTTGAAGGATATTGCGCTCATTTTCCGCGGCGGATGCATCATTCGTGCAGAATTTTTAAATGTTATCAGTGAAGCTTATGAGGCACAAACAGATCTTGCCAATTTATTAATTTCGCCATACTTCGCCGAGAAGGTAACGGCATACCAAGAAGCATTGCGTGAAATCGTCTGCGAGGGGATGCGTTCCGGCGTTGCGCTGCCATGTTTAAGCGCATCACTAACTTATTTCGATAGTTATCGAACCGGCATGTCGAATGCGAACCTTCTGCAAGCGCAGCGTGATTATTTCGGTGCTCATACGTATGAACGAAACGATCAGCCAGGCGTCTATCACACAGACTGGCAATGATTCTCTCATTGCAGCCAAAAAATGCGGCCTCCGTCCTTTGGAATTTAGGACGAAGGCCGCTTTTTCTTGTCTTCTTATTCGTTAACCAAGCGTTTTCTGAACTTCGGTTGTCGCCTCCTGCACAATAACCGATCCGTCTTCGAGGCGCATCCATGTCTTGAATTCGCGACTGCCTTCCTCAAGCTGGATCACGCGCGCACCTTTCAAGAACCCTTCCCGGCTGTAGCTGTTATATCCTGTCTTACGGCCGTAGCAGAGCTGAATCCGGTGCAATGTGCTAATATAATCATTCGTATGATCATGGCCGACGAAGGTGCCCATGACATCCCCCATCTCTACCATCGCAGCGAACAATCCGGTATTGATTCGAGGGCAGCAGACCTGTTCGAACCGATCACCCACCGTGTCGCCTTGCTCCCATGCCGTAACGTATTCTTGCAGCGGAATGTGGAAGAATGCAAGGGCTGGTAGTGGCGTACCCCCGTTCTTTGCGGTATAGGCCCGGGATTCCTGCTCATACCAAGCAATCTGGCTCCGATCGATCCAGCCGTATCCATCGACATGAGCGACGGTCGATACGCTCCCGGAATCCAAATGGTAGAGCAGCGCTGCAGGAGTACCTTGCGCATTCAAGACTTCCAGACAATAATTGCCGACGCCGGCGATCGATGCAGGACCTGGAACAGCGAGGCAGTTCGGATTCTTCATGGCATGCGCCATCAGTTGTTCCCGTGTAATGTTGACTTCGGTATCATGATTCCCGAACACGACTGTCCATGGCACTTGACGCTCTTCGACGACTTGGACAGCCATCTGGAACGATTCTAGCTGGTGATCTCCACAGTGGTGCGCTTCAATGACATCGCCTGTAAAGACGACCAGATCTGGCTGCTCCGCATCGACGATTTGGCCGATCAACGCACAGGTCTGCTCATCCTTTGCGTCACGCCGCTGAATATGAATGTCTGTAAATTGAACGATTTTGAATGTACGATCCTCACGAAATTGTAATGTTGTCATTTCCCCATATCTCCTCTGTCCTCATATTGTGATCATGCGTCTAAGCGCTTGTCCATTCCACCAAAAGACTTGTGAGCCGTATTAGATCGTTCAAAAAGTCGGCATTTCAGCTTTTTGAACAACCTCTATTAGAGGGAATCTCCTACGGTCTCAAGTCCATATATACCTTCCATCCCTGCAAGAGTCACAACCACCTCCTCATATCGATTCTCGCGCTTAAGCTTCAGATGAAGTCTGACGATCAGTACACCCTCGTGCTCCGCTGCTTCCCCTTCTTCTTTCTCTACGACCAGCTTATTCATCTGAATTCCCCGATCACTCAAGTAATCCACAACTTGATTCAGACTCGACGAGCCGCGAGCCATTTTCAAGACCAATTGCCTTGTCGCCTTGGCCCGCGAGAAACGCTTCTCCATCTTATTCAAGAAGAACAAGCTGACGACGACGAGCAGCGTTAGAATCCCTGCTCCGTAATAGAACCCCGCGCCAGCTGACAACCCGATTGCTGCCACCACCCATAGCGAAGCTGCTGTTGTAAGTCCCGAGATCGTCAGCCCCGTCCGTAATATTGTCCCTGCACCAAGAAATCCGATCCCGCTGATGACTTGGGCAGCCAGTCGTGCGGGATCGAGACGAACATTCGGATCGACCGAGAATGCTGCGAAGCCATACATCGACAATAATGCGATTGCAGCAGAACCGAGACAGACTAGAATATGCGTTCGAAAACCCGCCGAATGGCCGCCAAGCTCCCGTTCCAATCCGATCAAGCCGCCAAGTAATAAGGCCAGCAATAATCGTATGGTCATCTCTAGATTGCTAATGTGCCAAATCATTGGATCATATGTTGTGTTCACCCGGCATCTCCCTCTTAACCATCATCATGCTAACGCATTCAACACACGGCAATCCTCCGCAGGCATGAAAAGCTCTACATTCGCACCTTCCCCAAATCGCCGCGTGTCATGATCATGCAGTCGATCCACAATCACTTGCATGGCCTGCACACGAATAAAATACCGCATCACATTGCCAAGAATCATACTTCGTTCAACCTTTCCTTCACCAAGCCGTATCCATGATCCGTCGAAGGGAATGTCTTCTTCCTTCGGTGCAGACATGATACGAATCGATTCTGGACGCACTGCATACAGCTCCCCGGATGGCATCCGCTCGAGCAGATCCTTCCTGAGCTCCTCCTTGCGCCATACGTTATAGCTGCCAATGAACTTCGCGACGAACTCCGTCGCCGGCGCCGTATAGATCTCAGCTGGACTGCCCTGCTGCTCCATCACGCCGTTATTCATAACGACGATGCGATCTGAGATGGTCAGCGCCTCTTCTTGGTCATGCGTCACGAAGATCGTCGTCATCTTCAGCTTGCGCTGGATATCGCGAATTTGGTGCCTCAGATGCCTGCGGATCTTGGCATCGAGCGCGCTCAGCGGCTCATCCAGCAGCAGCACCTTCGGTCGTTTCACAAGTGCGCGAGCGAGGGCAACCCGCTGCTGCTGACCGCCGGATAATTGCGCGGGGTATTGATTTTCTTTGCCGCGCAAATCGATTAATTCAATCATCTCTTCCACGAGAGGGGTATAGTCACGCTTCGTCATCTTCTCCATTTTGAGCCCAAAGGCAATGTTCTCGAAGACGGACATATTCGGAAATAACGCATACGATTGGAATACCATCCCGACCTGTCGCTCCTTTGGCGATAACGGGGTAATATTGCGTCCGCCCACCATGATCGCGCCCGAGTCGATCGGGATCAGACCCGCAATGGCGCGGAGCAGCGTACTTTTACCGCAGCCGGAAGGACCCAGCATCGTGAGGAACTCGCCCTCCTCAATCGTAAAATCAATATCCTTCAGTACGATCTGCCCTTCATACGTCTTACGCACCGCTTCAATATGAATATAGCTCATTGATCCTCTCCCCCCGGTTTCGGATGTGCGAGATAACCTTTTGGCTTCCGCTTGCCCAGCTTGAGCACGATGCCTGAGATCAAGAAAATAAACAAGAAATACGTCACGACAACCGCACTCGCCGAAGGACCGGACACCTTCATCGCGTTATACAAATATTGCTGAACGGTCTCGAACTCGCCGCCGACGAGCATCCGCCCCATGACGAACTCCCCGAATACCATCGAGAAGGATAAGAGGCAGGCAACGAGCGTCCCCGACCATATATTTGGAAGAATAATCCGCAGGAACGCATTCATCCTCCCTGATCCTAGCACTTCTGCCGCCTCCATCAAATCCTTCGCATGAATCGTCCGCAGGCTGCTTCGCACGCTCTGATAGATGAACGGCTGAATGAGAATAAAATAGACCGCGATCAGAATCCATATCGTACCGGTTAACGGGACCGGACCGCCGGAATAGAGCTTGATCAGTCCAATCGCTGCCACAACGGGCGGAAAAGCAAACGGCAGCAGCACGGAAATCTGAAGCAGTTTCTCCCACTTCGGAAAATACACGGCAAGGACGAAAATCACCGGCACCATTACCGCAAGACCTAAGGTAACGGTCAGCACGCCAACGAGCAGCGTTCGCAATACAGCGAACAGAAATCTCGGATCGCTGAAGATCTGCCCATACCACGACAGCGTATAACTCGTCGGCAAAATGCTAGATTGCCAATCCTTCGCAATAGAGAAGAGAAACGTCGCCACGATCGGCAGAAATAGATAGAGTAAAAGTACAGCAATGATGATCGTAGGTCCTGCTTCCTTCCTGCGAACCGCCGGCTTCGAAGAGTCTCTCATAAGCCTCTCCTCCTCGAATACCGTGTCATCCACTCATTGAGGAACATCGCGAGCAGCATGATGATCGCGAGAATAACCGCCAGCGCACTGCCGAGCTGAAAGTTCGGGAAGATATCACCCGATACAAGAGCAGCGATTCGAATCGACAGCAGATTGAAATTACTGCCGGTCAAGGCATACGCCGTCGCATACGCGCCTAACGCATTCGCAATCAGAATACTGAATGTCCCTAGAATGCTAGGAAGCATCATCGGGATCCCGATGTGCCGCCAGAACCGCCATGCGGATGCGCCGAGCAGCGCCGACGCTTCCTTCCACTCCTCGCGAATGCCGTGGAAGATCGGATAGACGAGCAGAATCGCGAGCGGGATTTGGTAGTAGATGTATAGCAAGAGAAGCCCGTTCTCAGTATAGAGATCGAACTTCGAGAGTGATTCCAATCCCAGCTTCTGAAATAGCAGGGTAAATGCCCCGTTATTGCCAAGCATGATCATATAAGCGAAGGCAAGCGGCACCCCGACGAAGTTCGTTATCATGTTGGATACCATGAGCATCCGATCGCGAAACCCTTCAGAGAGTCGGGTAATAGCATACCCGCACACCAAAGCAATGATGATCCCGACAACGCTCGAGATGAGCGCCACCTTCAAGCTATTCCATATCGCCTGCAAATAGATATCGCTCGTGAAGGTTCTTATGTATTGGCCAAGGGAGAACCCTTGGCCGCTATCATCTTGGAAACTCATCACGAGCATGCCGGCAATCGGCAGCAATTCGAACGCGGCAATCCAAATCAATAACGGAAGACAGACGAGCAGCATTATTTTATTTTGGATTGGACCTGTTCTAGCCATAATTGCGGCAGCTCCTTAATCGATTTCTCCCAAGCCTTGAAATCGCTGATCGGTTTGGCGTTCGCATATTCATCGCTGCTAATCAATTTGGAGGCGACGTCATCCGGCAGCTTCACGCTGGAACGGATCGGACGCGCATAGCCTTTGGCTAGATTAATCTGACCTTCATCGCTAAAAATATATGCCCGCGCCAGCATCGCCGCATTCGGATTTTTCGCATTTTTATTAATGACGGAGGCATAACCGCTCGTGACGCTGCCCTCTTTTGGAATATGAATCTCAAATTTGCTCGGGTCGATCTGGTCTCGATACCCCAAAGAGTTGAAATCCCATAACGTAACCACTTGGATCTCGCCCTTCTGAATGTTCGGCACGGTTGCATCCACCTTGGAGATACGATCCTTCGATGCCAGATCCGCAAAGTAATCGAGCCCTGGCTTCAAGTTGGTCACATCTCCGCCGAACGCCATCGCTGCGGCGAGCACGACATGCTGTGCTTGCGCTGCTTTGCCCACATCACCGAGCGCAACCTTGTAATTGCCTTCCTTCAGATCGGCCCAGCTCGTCGGGCATTTATCGACCAATGTCTTGTTGCAGAGGAAGGAGATGGTCCCGGTATACCCCACCATCCAGTCTCCGTCATCATCCTTCGCCCATGCCGGGACTTCATCCCAGAATTCCGTTTTGTATTTGAGCGTCAGTCCTTTTTCTTCCGCGACCGGACCAAAGGCAATGCCAACGTCGCCAATATCGGGTGGATTTCCTTTCTCCGTCTCGAATTTGGCTAACTCTTCCGCGCTGGACATGTCGGTATCCGTGTGCTCAATTTTGTATTTGCTGAGCAAGTCGTCCCATGTCCCTTTCCAGTTCGCCCAAGAGTCCGGCATCCCTACGCTGGCTAACTTCCCTTCCTTCTGCGCGAGCGGTACCAGCTCTTGCAGCGTTAGCGTCTTGCCTTCGTTTCCGTTCGAACCCGAATCATCCCCCGTCTTCGTACCTGATGAACAAGCTGCGAGTAAAGTCATGCTCGTTAGCGCCGCTGCAAGTGCAAGAATACTGAAGAACCTGATGCCTCTCCAAGACTTCATACGTCCACCTCTCCCCATATCGCTAGGATTACATCTATACAACCCAATTCCGTGAATCCCGGAATCAGAGCGGTAACTAGATCAGGTGCTGCGACTCTCGTATGCAAAGACATACTTCACTATAAGCGTGCTTGTTCTTCAATATTCATGAATTTCATATAAAACAGGTATTATTATTTATTTATGTTGTTTCTTGTTGTTTATGTTTGTTTCTTTATGATGTTATCGTAAATTTGCGCTAGGATCAACAACATTTCTATCACTTCGGTCAAAAAAAAGAGAAGTGAAGGATCACCTTCACCTCTTTTTCCCGCTGCAGCAGTGAGATTATGCCTTGGACGACAGCAGCAAACCTAATTCATAACCTTTAACCACCGCGCCAATGCGCGTCTTGACGCCGAATTTTCCCGTAATCGATGCAATGTGGTATTCCACGGTTCGCTTGCTCATCGCAAGCCGATTCGCGATTTCCTGATTATTCATTTCTTGCGCAATGAGCTCAAGCACTTCCCGTTCCGTAGCGGTCAGTTGATCTTGCCTTATGCCTGTTCGCATTTTTTCAGATATCATAATATACCCTAATACACTTTGCCGGATCGCGTTGATAATCTCTGGGTAAGTCGCTTGCTTGGACAAATAAGCATGAACGCCAACATCGTATGCTTTCTGATAAAATTCCTCATAAGTGTAGCCGGACAACATAATAATTTTTAGCGATATGCCGAACCTCTCCTTACACCGCTTAGCGACTTCAAATCCATCCATATGCGGCATCGAAATATCCATGACGATGACACTTGGCTCAAGCTTCTCTACCTCATGCATGATCTCTCGAGGGTCCGTGAACGCCCCTATGACAAGCAGATCTTCTTCCTCGTTGATCCTGTTTTTTAACCCTTCCATCACTAAGGGATGGTCATCGAGCAAGATCACTTTAATTTTATCCAACATGGTCATGCGCCTCCATCAATAAGGGTACACCAATATGAACTGATACGCCTGCTCCAATCTCGGAATGAATATCCAAGTCTCCACCCAAATACGCGACTTGATGATGGATCGATACCAACCCGAAGTGATGCTGACCCTTGTTATGCCTGCCTAATTCTGCAACGTCAAAGCCTGTACCGTCATCCTCCACCCGGACATGAAGTACATTTCTAAAGGTCCATATATCGAGCGTCAATGTTGTGGCATGGGCATGCTTCACGGTATTGTTAATCAATTCGCGAATGATTCGAAATACATTGGTTTTCACGATAGTTGGCAGCACCAGATCAGGAGAAAGCTTGTATTGAAATTTGATGTCGAGCTCGGCTCGATCTCGCATGGATCGAATCAACCACTGCACGGCTTCCTTCAAATCGGTCTTATCCACGATATGCGGATGAAGTTGATCGCAGAGGAGGCGAATTTCGCGCTGTGAATCATACACGCATTGCAGCCACAACTTCACCTTTGGCCGATGAACTACACTCGATTCATGCAGCTCCTCCAGATCCCGAGATAGAAATATAAGATTCTGCAAGATGTGGTCGTGCAAAAAGTAAGAAGTCTGGATCCGTTCAGATTGATGCGCTTCTAAGAGTACATAATCCGTCTTCAGGTTCTCTGTACTCGATCGATAATGCTGCTGCAAATCGGAGAGAACTTGCGCATTCCGTAACAACTGGGACACATCCCGAGTTACTTTCTCTAGAAACTGAAGCTCTTCTGCAGAGATCGACGTATGATTACTCTTCTGCCCAAGACATACATAGTCTCCTTCCGCGATACGCAGCACCTTGCTGAATGAATATCTCTGCTGCAGCCTATCCTCGCTCCCATCCTCGGCTTGGAGGACTTCTTCCGTCCCCTGATAGACTCCCGTGCAATAGGCCAGCCTGTGATGACCATCGCTCCACATGATGCACAAGCCATCTACGTTGATCACGTCTTGAATCATCTCCGCAAATGCCACCATCAGCTCTCGATTATTCTGCTTCTCGGTTAGTTGAATGGAGAGTTTAAGCTTCTCCTTCTCCAGCCATTCTTGCCTGCCATGGATCTTATGGTGAGCCCACTTCAGCGCCCACTGATAACCTCCCGTGTAGACGAGTATGAAGCTAATAAAGACAAGAGGCGACCATCCAAAGGCTGTAGCGCATAAATAAACAACGAACACGCCTGCAATAAATAAGGTGTGGATATAAATCCGCGGAATATACAACCTCATATCCGCCATTCGCTGCTTGATTAAGATATACATCATCGTCGCAGAGAATGGAACCAACCCAATCAGCCCATATTCGGGTGCCAGCAGGTAACGTAATGCCAGCAGGTCAGGGATTGCGTACAAGAACAGAAACGGTAAGAAGCTGATAAAAATGCCCGTAATCAAGATCAACAAATAATTCTGGCGAGTTCGATCCAAGCGTTTCCAATGAACTCTTCCAACGACGAGTATAACTCCAATGCTTAGCAGCAATTGGACGAGAACGACATCCCGAATCCAACCAGGAATCTGACCCCGTAAGATCATCGATAACGTATACAGTGTAAAGCATGCCAGCATGACCCTAGACGTTGCAAAAAGCTTGTGAACTACTGGACTTATCGTAAATATGAGTTGAACAAACAGCTCAAGGAGCAGATAAGAAATCCAGATCGAACATGCGGCCAAGAAGACATTCGATAGGAGAAGTTCCGTCGAATAGATCGTTAGAATAATCCAAGCAAGCACCATATTCAGAGTAAAAAACTTGCGGATCAGATGCGACTCAGGCTTCCTAAAATACGCAAAACATCCGATACCAACAAGCAGCAACTCAACGCCGATGGCGAAGTACTGTTTATACCGATCTTGCGAATCGATCTTCCCGCTGACCTCTTGCCCCTGATGCAGGAACGTAAAGGTCCTCACCTGATTCAAATCGGCTATCATTGCCGCTGACCTACTCTTTAATGACTTCCCATCCAAGGCAACCAGCTCGTCGCCCAAGATGATCCCTAGTTCCTCGGCTTTTCCGCCGGGCTCGATCCTTGACACTCGCCACTTGTCCTCTTCATGCTCCAGACCAACGCCAATATAAGGATAATGGAACGATTGCCAATGTACATAGCACGCGGCGAATAAAAAGAAAAGAAGCGCGAGAAATACGAAAATATGATGTTTTATGTTTACCTTTTTCATTCAGATCACCTGCGTATAGATTACTATGTTTTCCCACCTAAAGAAAACTGTGGATTATACGCCGACGAGTTTGAACGTAATGATGCCCCAAACGACATTAACGAAAATATGGAATAATATCGCACCATAAATATTTTTGCGGAGCTTCACCAGAATTTCCTCTGGAATAAAGATCGAGAATGGAATGAATGCCCAATTCTGTGGCGCTTGCCACATATGATAAATCTGGAACAATACCGCAATGATGAGCCAATCGAATTTAAGAGATCCTACTTTTCGCAAAAGATAACCTCGGAAATAGATTTCTTCGCCCACAAAATTCCCGAATAACCCGATCACCAGCAAGTACCAAGGAAAATCATAATAACCCTGCTTCCAAATATGCCACTCTCCCATGTGAAAGAACGGGAGACCGTTTAGAAACTCATGCAAGGGCGGAAAAATAAATTTCATATACGGCAGGGAGATCAACGTAAAGACGATGGTGATAATGGGGAACACAATCAGTAGCCCGCGTAAATCAAGCCTCGTAAAGCCGAGATACCGCAGAGATTCCTTAAAGGTGAGTTTGTCGACAAACTTCAGCATCGCGAACGGGAAAAAGGTATGCCATACCGCCGCCATAATCGCCAATATGACAAATTGCGTGTAATGGCTGGATAGACCCGTAAGCGCCATGAACGGCTCTCTGAGGAAGTAAACAAAAAAGTAGGTTAGAACTCCCGGCAGTAGAGCAAGCATTAAATAAAAGGAAATCTGCTTCTTCCCTTTGGCTTCGTATTTCCGTAGAAAGGCTACATACTCGGGATCCTGTAGATTAAAAAAGTTCTTAGCCTTCTGGTAAAATGCATGCATAGATTATTCGCTCCAATCTATTAAAGTAAGTCATTGCACATCAAAAATAACATACGCAGTAGATTGGTGAATCTGTATGTTTCGCATGATTTCGGTGGAACGACGCAGCATCTTTTGCGTGATCCCGCAAAAGATAACATGCTTCTAAATAAAAAAGAGCATCGACCTCTTCGGTCGATGCTCCTCCATGTCTTACTTCGATAGTATGTTCTTCACGCGACCCACTTGTCCACTGGTAAGCCGTACCTTAATCCCATGCGGATGCTGTGGGGAATTGGTTAGTATGTCCTTCACCGTGCCTGCTGTCAAAGCACCTGTCCGCTGATCTTGTTTCAACACGATTTCCACTTCGAGACCCGGGCGAATATTCGCGCGTAGCTGTCCACTCACTGCTGTCACTTCCTTCTTAAACGCTTGGCTTGATGATAGCAATCACTTGCTTGCCGCTGACTTGAATCCCGCGCTCGAGCTGGCCAGAATCGGACAAATCGCGAACCATGTCCTCCGCAACCCGCTTCGCCGGGTCTGTCTGCTTGCGATCCACGAGCACGGTTAACTGTACACTGTTTCCTGCACGGAGCAGCCGTTCTGCTTGACGTTTCTTCGTATCGTAGTCATGCTCCTCGATCGCCGCCGTCACGCGAATTTCTTTGACTTTGACAGGGGCTGACGCCTTACGCTCTTGCTGCTTCGCCTTATTCTTCTCCTGCTTATGTACGTTCTTCGCCACGAGCTTGCATGGCGGCGGGCTCGACATGAGCGAGAGACAGACGAGATCAACCTTCAAGTCTCTTGCCATCCGAAGCGCTTCGGCGGTTGCCACGATGCCAAGATCCTCGCCATTAACACCCGTGAGCTGCACTTCCGATGCTTTGATTTGCTCATTTGTAATCATGTTCTATCCTCCCAACTCCTCATTCTGTTATAGCATACCCTGTGGCAATAAATATACGATTGGAATGACAATGACCGCAACCAGCAAAATCAAACAGAATACACTCTCGCCAAAAGACCCCGTATCGATCGCCATAAACCTCGGCAGAATCCGGAATTTCTTCTTCCACGGCCATAGCAGCGCCACACCCTGTTCATTCAATAAGTCGATAAGGGGGTGAGAGGCATACGCTAAGAGACAGGTCCAATAGAAAAAGTCTGGCAGCGGCGATAAAAGAAATCCGAGCGCAATGAGCATTAAGATCGAATGCGTCAATGTGCGATGCTTCACGCCAAGGAATTGCAGCAAGTAAGATAAGGGCAAGAAGACTTTGGCCATTGTCGATCCTTTCTTGTCGATGTCCGCAAGCGGCCCGGCAAGGCAGCCAATTAGCAGCGCGACACCTGACTCCCACGAGACGAGGGGCTGCCCAAAATAAATCATAACCCCTTCAGCGGCCAGCACGCCGGCAAGGCTGTGTGTTTTCTGAAGCATAAATCGATCCTCCGCTTTTTCTACTATGATGTATTGTATTCTCCTGACGGAGTACTTCATTATAGCAAACATATGATCGCACGGCGAGACTATATTGGAAAAAGTGATGCAAGTCGAATAATTCATAGAAATGATTAACATCAAATGGTAAAATATGACGGAGAGAGGTGAGGATATGCGGTACCTAACATGTGTTCTTATCTTGATGCTTATATTAACAGGCTGTGCATCAGACCCCGGTAAGCGTACACCTGTTAACAAGGAGGCGCTCGCCACCATCACATTAACACCTGTCGACTTGTTCAGCGGCAGCGCAGCGAAATTCAAGCCATTCCTAGGCAACATGTCCGGCGCATTCAAATTACGCTACGATGGGAAAAGACCAAAAGCAAGCCTGGATATCGATGTATGGAAAGACGGTAAGAAAGCGGCTTCCTCCGGGTCTATCGGGGATTTGTTCTTTAGTCCGAGTAATGAAGAAAACCGTGAAGTGGACATTATCATCTCAATTGACACAGATACGAGTTTTGATGCGTCACAAAAAAGCGTGAATAAAATTAAAGTCAGTATCCAGCATGACGCGGGATATACCGCCACGACATTTACAACGCCGTGGGATAGTAAGTTATCTGCTCGTGGATTGATCGATTATGCCGAACCACGGACATTTTCTACTAATGGGCCCATTCATGTATGGGGGATGCAAGCTACGAGCAACAATATGATACGAACGGCAGATTTCTCGCCTGAATCTTTACAACGACTCGAAGCAGCACTCATCTTCACATTGCGGTTCGAGGATCAATAGCAGCAAGGGGAACATGAACGGACACAATGTCCGCGATGTTCCCCTTGTTGCGTCTTATGAGCGTTAAGCCGTCATCCGGCGCTTCAATGCTTCGATCTCATTCTCCGTCACACCAATCGTACGCAGGTATGCTTCCGTCCCATCGTATTTCGAATCCAGATGGTTTAGCGTATCGAACATCGCTTGCGGCTCAATGCCGATTAGCACCTCATATTGCTCTACGGTTAGCGCGGCTGGGCGATGTGCCCGCAGCGCTGGCATGATAGACTCTAGCCGAGCTGCAGTCAAGGCGTAGTCTGCGGCGATGATATCCTTCGGTACGCCGACAAGTGCTAGAAGCAGCGCAGAAATGACCCCTGTACGGTCCTTACCTGCCGTGCAATGATAGAGTACGGCACCTCCATCTACCGAGGCGATGATCTGTATGACCCTACGTATCGCTTCCTGGGATTCGTCGATCATCCCGATATACATCTCGGCTAGACTCTTCGGCAGATGCTCGATGCTGATCCCCATATTCCCTGTGACGAGCGATACACTGTCGTATTTGATTTCGCTGCCGTCCGCGAAGACGTTCGGCGCCTGAGCCAACTCTTGCTCAAACCGAAGATCAATGATATGGCGTACATCGAGTTCTCGAAGCGTCTGCTTATCCTCGGCCGTTAGTTGATGCAAGCTGTCCGCCCGCAGCACACGATGCCAAGCCGTCTCTTGTCCATTCTGCGTCCTGTAGCCACCAATGTCGCGAACATTCGCCGCACCGCTTAACTCAATATATCGTTGCTTCTCTGTCACGTGTTGCATAACATTCATCTCCGTTTCCACATACGATTATTTAGATGTATTATACATCATTTTGCAGGTCGAACCAAAAAAGCGGCCATGCGCCGAAGTTCCCCTCGAGAGCATGACCGCTTATTTTATTGGTCGTTGAATTATTGCGCGTTGAATGTGTCTGTCAATACAGGTACGATCTGCGACTTACGGGATACAACACCTTTAAGGACAGCCTTGTTATCCGACAATGTGACATTGTAGGCTTTCTCAACAATATGAGCCGAGGAGCCGAGCGCAAGACCAACGGAATCATTGTTCAAGATATCTGTTACCACAAGTAGGAATAAATCCAATCCTTTATCCGCGATGATTGTGTTCAGTGCTGCTTCCAGCTCGACTTGGCGGCTAAGAACATCGTTCACGTCTACCGCGTTCACTTGTGCGATTTCAACCTTCGCACTACCCATTTGGAATTCTTTCGCATCCAGAGAGATCAGTTGCGCGATCGTCTTGTCGCTAAGGTCTGCACCGGCTTTCAACATCTCAAGACCGTAGCTGTCTGCGTCTACACCAGCGATTTCAGCAAGCTCGCGCGCTGCTGCCACGTCTTGCGCCGTGCACGTTGGAGATTTGAACAGCAAAGAGTCCGAAATAATCGCGGACAACATCAATCCAGCGATTTTCTTGTCGATGGCAATACCGTTCTCTTTGTACATTTTATTGAGAATCGTCGCTGTGCAGCCTACTGGCTCAGCACGGTAGTAGAGCGGACCGCTTGTCTCGAAGTTCGCGATACGGTGATGGTCGATGACCTCGATCACGCGCACTTTCTCGATGTCGTTCGCACTTTGTTGGCGTTCGTTATGGTCGACGAGAATAACTTCCTTCGCTTCATCCGCCACATTTTCCACTAGACGAGGAGCTTCCACTCCGAAATGCTTCAGTGCATATGCTGTCTCGCCATTCACTTCGCCAAGACGTACAGGCTCAACGTTCGCGCCTAGCTTCGTCTTAAGGTCAGCATAAGCAATTGCAGAGCAAATCGTATCCGTATCAGGATTTTTGTGTCCGAAAATCAATACTTTTTCCATCATCGTACTCCTTATTGATCGAATTTTATTATGTTCAAAGTATAACGTACCACTTCCATTACAATCAAGATTATAACGTGAATCATCTTATATTCCAATCCCTTTAATAGGAATAATTTGTGAGATTGATAGGATTGAGGTAATCATGCAAAAGAGCCGATTGGCTCGGCTCTTTTGTTGTGATTATTATTATGATTGCGGTGGATTCACCGGATCAGGAATAGGAGTCGAGTTCGGATTAGTTGGCATCACGAACTTAAAACCATTGGAAGAAGTGGATAAGTTGTTTATTGACACGACTTTTCCGTTCGCAACCGACAACACGTAAGCCTGGTACTCGACGCCATAGACAAGTTTGTTGCCAAAAGCATCGTTATCCGCCATCGTTAGTGTAGCGGAGTTGCCTCCAGGATTGACGATTTTATAGTTGGCTGGACTGACTTGGTTCGCCACGGATAAGTTCCAGTTGCTGTTCACTGGTACCAGCATCACTTCATAGTACGCAATGTTGCTCTCGTTGGCTGCGCGATCATAGGTTACTCGAACCGATTGTCCGTCTGCTTCAACGTTGCTGTATACTTTGCCTACTGCCGGAACCGACTGATCAACTAGCGTGAAATCTTTGGAAGAAGCAGACAGCACGTTAATCGCGCCAATTCTACTATCCGCCGTCGTAAGCACGTATACGCGGTAAGGTACCCCTTTGATCAATTGGTTGCCTCTCACATCTCGCGTTTGATCCGATATCAATTGTCTGATGTTCGAGTTCTGCTTCGTAACTCTTGTATAATTCGATGCATTCACATCATTGGCTGCCGATAAGTTGAAGCTGCTGGCCAAATCTACCGGCACGAACATGATGCGATATTCCGCCACGTTCGTCTCATTGGACGATTTCGTGAAGGTCACTTCAATGTCGCTGCCACCGCTTTGATTGTTCACGACATTGCCTGTCACGTTCGATGCGCCGTCAATCGTTACGTTCGTTGCAAGCGTAATTTCCGAAGAGAACGGAGATAATGCATAGCTACCAGTATAACTGCCTCGCCCTACAGCCAGCACGAAGATCCGATATGAAACGCCGTTACGAATGGCTGCGCCATCTACATCACGCGCATTACGATCAAGCGTCAAGCTATAGTTGCCGCCTGTCTTGCTTACGTACGTATAGTTTGAACTCGAAATAGAGCTTGCGCGAGACAGTGTGAAGTTCGACGCACTGCCGGACTTCACAACCATCACGCGATAGTGATCAATGTTGGATTCATCGTTCGAACGGTTGAATACCACCTGCAGATCGCGTCCATCGTTGTAGTCCGCTACGTCAGCACCTACGACATACGTTGGCGCGGTAATATTGTAATTATCCGCTAGGCGAATCGTCGAAGATGCATTCGATAATGTGTTATCGCCGTAGTTCCCTACAGCTAATACGAACACTTGGTAATTGACGCCGTTGCGGATCAACGCGCCGTCCACGTCACGCGCATTGGAAGCCAGGTTCGTACTGATGTTGCGTCCTGTTTTGCTAACGGACGTGTAATAGGAGCTCGATACTCGATTCGCATCGGATAAGCTGAATCGGCTTGCATCCGAAGATTTGACGACCATGATCCGGTAGTGGTTGATATTGGATTCGTCTGTCGCACGCGTGAACGATACAGACATGTCGCGGCCATCGTTATAGTCGCTAACGTCGCTCGCACTAACATTTGTTGCGCCCGCTCCGACGTTATTCGATAGGCGAATCGTCGATGATGACGAAGATAATGCATTGTTATAAGCGTTCTTATCGCTCGAGATTGCCATGACGTAGACGCGGTAGTCTTCGCCATTGCCGATGTAAGAACCGTTCACTTCTTTTGCGTTGGACGGCAGCGTCGTGACGATATTGTAGCCTGTCTTCGCAACGTCATAGTATCTGCCGGAAGCGACGGCATTCGCCTCGGATTGCGTGAAGTTCAGCCCATCGCGAACACGTACGACGAAAATGCGGTAATGGCTGATTTTTGACTCGTTCGCCGATTTGTTGAAGCTTACTTGCAGGTCGCGACCGTCATTATAGTTGTTCACGTCGGCAACGCTTGTAATGACTGGTGAACCCACGGTGCTGCCCAGCGTAATCGATGTCGATGCTGTCGACAAGCGATTCGCAGTCTTCGAATTGCTGCCTTCCGCTAGTACGTACACGGTGTACGGCACGCCGTCTTTAATATATTCGCCGGATGTATCGCGCGCATTGGAGCTGAGTGTCGTCGATACGTTCTTCCCGGATTTATCTACCAAGGTAGAATTTTGCGAGGATACGGCATTCGCAGCGGTCAGATCAAATTTGTATGCGTCTTTGGTCTTCACCACGAGAACGCGATAGTTCGCAATGTTTGCCTCGTTGTCCGGCTTCGTGAAGCTAACATAGAGATCGCGTCCATCGCCATAATCGCTCACATCGCTTGCTTTCACGTTCGTCACGGACGATACCGGCGTACTTGCCGTTACCGTAACCTTCTGAGAGCCGCTGGAGAGCGCGTATTGATTGCTCTTGCTCACCGTGAGCACATAAGCAACATACGATTGATTCGCACGGATTAAATCACCATCCACATCTAGCGTCTGCGAAGTGAGAGAGATATATTGGTCCCCGCCAGTACCCAGCACTGTCGTATAATTTCTCGAGGATACGGATTGTGCCGTCGATGTCGTGAAATAGTTGGATTTCTCCGACTTCACGAGCATTACGCGGTAATGATCCACGTTCGACTCTTTGGAAACCTTGGAGAAGCTCACTTCGATATCGCGTCCGTCCCCATTCTGTCCATTAATACGTGCAGAGACATACGGCACTGCGCTTACGCCGCCGGTTGATGTCTTAATATTTACCGCTTTGGACGATGGATTCCAATCCACCTCTTCGCCCATCGCTTCACTCACGAATCGAACCGGAACCATCGTACGGTTCTTAACGCTCTGCGCCGGAACATCTAATGCAACCGTCTGTCCATTGACAGTCGCCGTCTTTGATCCTAACTTCAGCACGACAGTCGTGTCGTCGCGTTTGGCCGTTACGACTTTCGTTCGCTCATTCCATTCGACGCTCGCACTCAATCCTTCGAAAATCGCCCGCAGCGGCAGCAGCGTTCTGCCCCCGATCGTGACAGGCGGTTGATCTGTATACAACTGATTCCCATCGATATAAATGCTAATAGAGTTCGAAGGCGCTGCTAAGACGTTCGCTCCTGGCGTGAACGAAGCAACCAACGCACCTGCTAGTACTACAGACAATAACTTTCTCACTTTCTCATCCTCCCAATCCCATTTCAAAACGACATGTCGAAACATGGTCTAAGATGTTTGACGCAGAACCCCCTGTAAAAGTTCCACTATTTTCATGAAAATTATTTGTCATTTTTATAAAGATTACCATTAGGCGGGAACCAGATCATGGTAAATTCGGACATAAATCATTTTGTTCCTGTGCTCTCCAACTTCCCGAATTAGCATGTTTTAAATGGGGGAGCCTCTTTTTACAGTACCAACGAAATAACAAGAAAAAGCCAAGAGGTGCACACGTGATGCATCCTACTTGGCTACAATTTTTATTTGAGATAAATTTTTGCTCATCCACTCGCAAGCTATCCTGGATTATCGCAACAACTTGCACCTCTATGTCCGCCATTCACGAGCTATCCTGGATATTTGTAGTAACTTTGCGTAGTTCGACTCAAAAAGCGAGGATTCTAGCCTACTATCCTGCATAAATCCACTTTCGTGCGCCGAATGTCCGATATTAAACCTGCTATCTTGGATGAAATCCAACATAGACGCGAACGCGAACTACAACCCATCCCCCGATCCTCACCGTAAGCGACACCCCCAGCCACTACGCGCCCACTATCGAATCTCGAACGCCACCATCACCGCCGCATGATCCGATGGATAACGAACCTCATGCGTATTGATCTTCTGCGCCGCTTGCGGCTGCAGCTTCGTGCCATGCGCATAGATGTAGTCGATGCGGTCGCCGATGCATCCGCCCTGTTCTTCCGCCGGCCAAGTGACGCATGGGTCGGCCATCGGATCCGGGTGCACCTTGCGATAGGTATCGCGATATCCCGCTTCCGCCAGCGCAATCGACTGTGGGAACGGGAATACATACCCGTTGTGCAGCGAGCGCGTTGCTTCGATCCAGTCCAAATGCGAGCCGCTGTTAAAGTCCCCGCATAAGAGCAGCGGTTCCTGTTCCGATTTCGCAGCGAGCGGGGCCAACGCCTTCATGATCTCCGCGAGCTCCTTCATCCGTTCCTGCTCACCCTCGAACAATTGCGATTGCGACCGCCCGGCATCGCGGTATAGCTCACCCCAATAATCCGCGAGGTAGTGAAGCCAGATCGAGAACACATTGACATGCAGATCCTCGCTCAGCTGAAGCCGGGCGCCTCCACAATGGAACGCTTGATAGTAAGGATAGGTGTCTCCAATAGGATACCGGCTCATGATCGATAGATTCGAGCTGCGCAAGTAGAAATA
This sequence comes from Paenibacillus guangzhouensis, assembly GCF_009363075.1. Taxonomy (NCBI): domain Bacteria; kingdom Bacillati; phylum Bacillota; class Bacilli; order Caryophanales; family Paenibacillaceae; genus Paenibacillus; species Paenibacillus guangzhouensis. Next base: position 4,675,455 of record NZ_CP045293.1, read on the forward strand.
ATACCCCAGCGCGTCAGCGATGATCGGTCCGGAACCGTACGTCTCCTGCATCGTGATGACATCAGCACCGCTATCGCGAATGACATCAATCACGCGCTGCACGCCAATCTGTGCGCCCATCTCGCGGCCGCCATTCCAGATGTTGAAAGTCATGACCTTCAATGAAGATACATCCTCGGCCAACGCCAATGCCGGTTCCACAGCCCCGCACTTCCGATAACGCTCTCTGATCTCATCCGCCGTCAATGCCCGATCGTCCATCCACACCTCATCAATCCAACCTGGGAACGTCTCTCGATCGCAATCGTTCTGAGGCTCGCCCCCGATCCACAGCGTATCCGCCCGATTCCACGCCCCAGTCGGCGGCAGTGATACACTGTAAATCCCCACATTCAATCCATCATAATACAGCCGAATCTCCGGCTGCCGTGACGAGTAAGTAAATACGAGCAAATGCCATGCGCCATCCCGAATCGATTGCCTCGCCGCCGTTGGTTCATAGACATGGGATTCCTCACCTAATATTCGCCAACTCCAGGCGCCGCTCGGCTGAACACTAAGCTTCCAACCTATTTCCCTGACATCCTCCGTATACGTCGCCGATACAATATCATAGGATCGATGCCCGAACTCAAGCAGCGGATCGCCTTTCACCCATACGCTGACGGTAAAGTCTCCCGCGTGCGCTCTCAATGGGTTCTGCCGTGCAATTGATCGACGAATCGCAGCATTCATACTGAAGTCGAGCGCCTGCCCATGTATCCCTTCGCCTCGCGCGGCCTCAGCGTGCTCATAAGTCACTTGCCAACGAGGATTTTCATTCCCGATTACTTCATCATCCCAATGGACCATATATATCTGCCGCCCTTCTCGTTCACAACGATTGTCACCGCTATTTTAACACATGAATCCTATCCTTCAACCGTTGTAAATATAGAGAACAACCCTTGTAATTACAGGTCATTTCATCCATGACAAATCTTCTAAAACCAATCTTTTCTAACCAGAAGATCCGGTCTATAATAGGGGCAAATACGACATCTGGAGGCTACCGACGTGCTCAATGTACTGCTCGTTGATGATGAACCTGGCGCGATCAAAGCATTGAAATATGCCATAGACTGGGAACGCGAAGGCTACCGCATTGCAGGGGAAGCCAGCGATGGCGACCAGGCGCTGGAAATGATCAAGCAACACAACTATGCTGTCGTCCTCAGTGACATTCGGATGCCGGGTATGGACGGTCTAACGCTTCTACAAGAGCTGCGCGCCTATCCCCATACGCAGACCGTCGCCGTTAGCGGTTATGATGAATTTGAGTACGTGAAGCAATGCCTCAAGTTCGGCGTCAAAGATTATTTGCTCAAACCCGTCAAAGAAGAAGACCTGCTAACCCTCGTCCGTAAATTAAAAACCGAAATCGAATCCGATCGGATGCTGGACAAGCAGCGTATCCTCGGCATTCAAGCCATCCGGAACGACGCGATAAAGCAGTGGGCGCAAGGGCGGATTCCTTTTGCAGAGACAGATCGAATGCTCCGTTCCTGTGGCATCACCCTGCCGTCCAGCTCGACATGGACCGCCGTAGCTGTTGAGATGGATGCACTTGATCTTGATGATTCAAGCTGGACGGCAAGGGAATGGCAGACCGCTACCTTTGCCATACGCAACGTGCTGGAGGAACTCGTCATGCCGGCAGGCGGCGTCTTCGAAGATGAGCAGGGCCGCATCGGTCTCGTGCTCGCCTCTGGTCACGCATCGCTTACCCAAATTGCCGAACTCGTGCGCTCTTACCACGATACCTCACTGAAATATACGAAGATCCCGCTCACCTTCGGCATAGGCACTCTCGTTCATCATCCGACAGAGGTACACGTGTCCTATCAAAGTGCGTTGGCAACGCTGGAGCGCAAATTCTTGCTCGGAGCTCAATCTGTCATTATCCCCACGACGCTGCAGATGGATAATGACGATATCAGCGATGCGAATCGACAATTCGTCGCGGATATGTTGGAGGCCATTAAGAACGGGAAGAATGAATACGCGACGCAGCGTCTTCATGATCAAGCGGAAATCTGGAAACGCAACGGGATGTCCAAGTCTGATGTCCAGTCTGTCATCGTCGAATGGATGGTCGGTCTCTACCATAATGCAAGCCAATACGGCGAACAAGGGGAGCTATTCTTCCGCAACAGAGCCGCTGTATACTACCGAAGCATCCTCACATGCCGCAATTTCGATCAGCTCATTCGAATTGCCCGTCAGACTGGTGAAGAGTGGGTAGATTTCTTGGAGGCAGCCAAATGGAAGCAGCCTTCGAATCCCATCTTTGAACTGAAGCAAATCGTGGAAGCGCATTATTCCGAACAGATCAGCTTGAAGAGCATCGCCGAGCAAATTCATATGAACGCCGCCTATCTAGGCCAATTGTTCAAGTCGTCCGAAGGGATCACCTTCAACGACTATCTCCTGCAGCTTCGGATGAACAAAGCCCGTAATCTACTCGCGAGCACGGACATGAAAGTCTATGAGGTCGCCTTATCCGTCGGGTACAAGCAGCTCGACTGGTTCTACAAGAAGTTCAAGGAAACGTATGGCGTCAGCGCCAATGAATATCGCAATCAAGCCAAATGAACGTAAACACGCCTCCAACGTCCTATAGGGACGGGAGGCGTTCTTCTTTATTCATCTTTCATATGTTCTTGAACCGGATATTTCCGAAGTCGAAGCGTTACCTTCGTTCCCAGTCCCAGCTCACTGTTCACCATCACGCCATAATCCTCGCCATAAATTGAGAGCAACCGCTGATGGGTATTCCGAATGCCAAGATGCATCGCCTCGGAATCGCTGCGCTCCTCGATATGGAGGCGTACTTCCGCCAACCGCTCTGCCGTCATCCCTGGACCATTGTCCATGACCGTTAATCGATAGCTCTCCTCATCTTCTTCATGAGCTTCCAGCTGGATGCGTATCGGGGTCTTACTGCGATCCACGGCATGAATAACAGCATTCTCGACGATCGTCTGCAGCGCGAGCCTTGGGATCAACACTTCCTGCAGCGCGTCCGGCATCTCAATTTCATATTGCATTCGCTCCCCATAACGAAACCGCTGAATCTCCAGGTAAGTCTCTACAATGTTTCGTTCTTCCTTGAGCGGAATCAGATGTCCCGCTTGCCGCAGCACATTGCGGAACGAATCCGCGAGCAGCATGACGATACGGGCGTTATCCCGATCCCCGCGTTCGAGCAGATTGCCGCGAATCGCATTGAGTGTGTTGAACAAGTAATGCGGGTTCACCTGCGTCTGCAGCGCGTACATCTCCGCTTCTTTGCGCCTGAGCTCGAGCTCCTTCTGGTTCAGCTCCGCTACATAGACATCGGAAATCAGATTCTCGATGCGCCCCATCATGTTATTGAACTTGGTCCCCAGCACACTAATTTCGTCCCGTCCATCGGTATCCGCCATCCGTTCCGTCAATCGACCGTCATCCACCTTTTGCATATGCTTAGCGAGCGTCATCAGCCGTTTCGTCAGCCGCGACGTGCTCGAATAGATGAGCAGCGCAGATAACCCGATCGCAATGACGCACAACACAATGGCGAAACGCTCCATCTCATGCACATTCGCTGACAACTCTTCCAGCGGCGTCATGACGAGAATGCGCATGCCTTTGACACTGCCGCGGGAATGCAACGTACGCTGCGACAGCCAGTAGCGATCCCCACTAGCTGGATCTGTATATTCAAAGCTGTCGCCCTGATTCTTCAGCGCCTGCTCCAGCTCCGGTTCATCCGAGAGCGTCCTGATATGATGATCTTGATCGAAGTTATCGACCGCAATCTGCCCATTCGGCAGCACCATCATGAAGCGTTTGTTCTGATTCTCCCAATTGGTGAGATTGTACAGCTCCTTCTCGCTTAAATCGATCGCAACGAACAAGTTATGGTCCGATTCCACCTTGATGCGTTTAATCAAACGGAACGTCTTCAGCTTGAAAAAGGTGTCATAGCCGTTATAAATCCATTCACTATAGATGTCCATGTCACTCTTCAGGCTTCGGTCATACCATTCGCTCTTCATCATTTCCGGATCTAATAGCTTCACGTCCGCGAATTGAAAGGTCGGGTTGTCCGTATAGACAGTTAACCGGATCAAGTTATGGTTCGCTTTGATCCATTTCGTAAAGGGAACAAAATAATTGAAATACGCCTCCTGCGCCGCGAGCTGCGACGGGTATTGGATGAAGAAGCGATGCTGAAGCTCCACATTCGAATACAAGGAGTCGACCAGCTGTTCATACGACAGTAGCATATTATCCACGTTCTGCGCCAGCTGCGAGACGGAGAAATGCACATCCTGTACGGTTTTATTATAAAAAGCCCTGCTCGTATAGACACTGAGTCCGTAGGTTAAGGATCCGAGCAGAAGTGTTGCGATCAGCGCGTTCACCATGACTAATTTCGTTCGTATCCGCATATTCTCACCCTGTATTCTCATCGATAGTAGTTCCTGATGACTCCGTGTCACGCATCCGTTCATCATACCACATGAAGTAGTACTTAATAGTTCTATATCTGCACCAAACCCCTGGCAATAGCGCAATTTACGCCTATACCAGGGGCCTATGATTAGTGATTATTCTTTGACCGCACCTACCGTAATCCCTTGAATGAAATATTTCTGCAAGAACGGATAGACGAACAGAATTGGGAACGTGACGATAATCGTCATCGTCGCACGAATCGATTGCGGCGAAGTCTGACGCAGCGTCTCATGATTGAGCGCAGCCTGAGCGTTGCTCGTCACTTCACTCGTCGACTTCGTCATAATTTTCATCAGCTCATATTGAAGCAAGCTAAGGTTATCTTTACTATTGTACAGATAGTTATCGAACCACGAATTCCAATGACCTACCGCTACGAATAACGTAACCGTCGCGAGCACCGGCAAACTGCATGGAATAATAATGCGGAACAATACGCCGATATCACTCGCGCCATCAATCCGTGCGGACTCCACGAGCGCCTCCGGCAGCTGGTCAAAGTAAGAGCGCATAATGATCACGTTAAACACACCGATAAGCCCAGGAATGATATAGACGGCGAACGTATTCGTTAAGCCAAGATCCTTAATCAGCATATAGATCGGAATGAGACCGCCGTTCACATACATACTCACCACCAAAATCACATTGATCGGCTTGCGAAGCAAATATTCCCGACGTGATAACGTATACGCGAGCATCGTTGTACATCCGACGGATAACGCCGTTCCAATCACCGTACGGGCAATCGAGCGGAATGCTGCGCCGAGCAAGGAGTCATTTTGAAATATGATCGCGTAATTATTGAGCGTGAACTGATTGGGCCAGAAGTAGACCTGTCCCCGCATCGTATCCAGCGAATCATTGAATGAGATCGCGAGCAAATTCCAGAACGGATACAGCGTTGCAAAGCCCAGGATGAACAGCAATACATAGTTGAGTAGTTGAAAGGTGACATCAGGTACACTTCGTCTTGGATTCATCGCGGTATCCCTCCTAGAACAGTCTCGTATCACTCAATTTGCGAGCGATAAAATTCACCATGACGACGAGCACGATACTTACAAAGCCCTTGAACATACTAAGCGCGACCCCGACGGAATAATCTCCGCCGCCGAACGAGACCGACAACGCATACAGATCCAACACTTCCGAATAGTCGATAACGAGCGGGTTGCCAAGGAGCATCTGCGATTCGTAGCCGGTATTGATTAAGGATCCTACCGACATAATGAGCAGAAGCGTCGCTGTTGGCATTAGCCCTGGAATGGAGATGTGAAGCATCTTGCGCAGACGACTCGCCCCATCGACCGCGGCCGCTTCATACAGTTCGGAATTAATGCCCGCGAGGACAGCCAGGTAGATGATTGTGCTCCAACCGAGCTCTTTCCAGAGGCCGGTTATTGTATGGATAACCCAGAACCATTCCCCTTTGCCCATAAAATAAATCGGCTTATCAATCCACCCCAGATTCATCAGCAAATTATTAATAAATCCGCCGTCGGGCGAGAGAAACATCAGTACGATATTCGCGATAACGACCATGGAGACGAAATGCGGAATATACGTGACCGTCTGCACGATCCGTTTGAACCAGCGAACCTGGACTTCATTAAGGAGTAACGCCAGCGTGATGGCTCCGACGAAGCCGGTAATCAGGCTCATCCCGCTCATTACGAGCGTGTTGCGCAGCACCACGAGGAAATGCGGATCAGCGAACAACACTTTGAAATTAGACAGCCCTACGAACTCACTGCCCGTAACCCCTTTGAACGGCTTATAATCTTGAAACGCGGCGAGCCATCCCCAGAGCGGAACATAGTTGAACAGAATGACGAGCAGGACAAAAGGTATCGATAGAAATACGAGCTGATATTGGCTCCCTAATCGGCGAATCCAAGATCTACGCTGGGTCTGTGTTTTCTTTACGGTATGAGGCGGATTTTGTACGGTTTGCTGCATCCTCAGCCCTCCCTTGATTGAACTTCGTGCCTATCATAGACAAGAGTCCGCCTGTCGATATTTCGATCAGGCAGACTCTCCCATTCCTGCTATTTCGATTCGACTGCCTTGTTGTAAGTCTCAAGATAGTTCTTCCATGTCTTCGTCCACAGTTCTTCGGCTTTCTTCTGTCCCGCTTGATCCAGCTGCGTCACAAGCTCATTCCAGGACGATTCGAACTGAGCATCATTTTCCGCCAAAATCACGCGTGGTGCGCCGCGGTACAGCACTTGCTCGAGCTTCTTCCAGAGCCCTTTATATTCGCTCGGCGCATTCAGCTGCCACGTATAGGCTGGGATATATTCTGGCGCTGGCAGGAAATCTGCCCATACTTGCTTGCCGTACTTCGCTAATACTTCTTTGGTTGCCGGCGCATAAGACGATTCGACGGTATCCGAATTCGTCGGCGTACCCCAATCGCCATCTTCCAGTTTAGAACCGTTACCGAACGTGAACCACGAATATGAACCGTAACCTTCTTGCGCGTCCACCGTCGGGTTCTCTGCGCGTTGTTTTGCGTAGTCCGCCGTTACGGCGCGTTTGCCGTCTTTCTTCTCGAAATGTTTGCCTTCGATTCCCCATGCAGTTAACTCTTGGCCTTCATCCGTGAACAGATAATCGATGAATTGAATGATTTTCTCCGGATTTTTCACTTTATTCGTAATGGACCAGTTGTTCGTGGAGTTCGTCGGCGTAATCGTATTCGTATGGTCTTCAATGCCATCATGGATATGCATCGGGAACTTCGCGTATAATTGATCGAACTTGCCTGCTGCCGTCAAGGAATTCTCGATGCCCCCCATAATCCATTGCGGCACGAACCCTGCTAGTATACGGCCTTGCGCTGCTTTTGCAGAGAAGCTCTCCCACGTCAGGCTGAATAGCTCTTTATCGAGCATGCCTTCTTTATTTAATGTGTTTAAGAATTTATAGTAATCTTTCGTGAGCGGATCCGTGACCGCCAGATGTACGTTCTGATCCTTGTCGATGATGAATTCGCCATGGTCCGGTTGGCCAGCAGCCGCAATCGGCGCATTCATATACGTTCTTGTCGGGTCTGGACTCGAGAACGGAATGACGTCTTGTCCGTCCATTTTCGGATGCTTCTTCACATAATCCTTCAAAATGGTATATAGCTGATCAAGCGTTTTGATCTCGGGATATCCAGCTTCCTTCAACACCGCGTATTGAACGACGAAGCTGGCTTGCACGTTCGGCACCTTCTCGATCAGATTAGGAGCGAAGATCGAGTAGATATGTCCGTCCGGATCGCGCAGCAGATCATAGAACTTGCCGAATTTCTTCTTAATGTTCGGACCGTATTGGTCGATCAAATCCTCAAGCGGAATAATGGCCCCAGCATCGCGGTATTTGGCCATGGAAGCCGGACTGAATGCGAGGACGTCCGGGAAGTCGCCGGATGCGAGCCATACGTCATACTTTTGAGTCGCTTCATCCGAACCGCCCACAACCGTCATATAGTCGAATTTCACACCCGTCTTCTCTGTAATGATTTTTCCGATAGGTGTATCAAATGTGGCGTTAGGTGTCGTCGAGTTCATCGTAAATGTCGTAACCTCACCGGATGAAGCGGATTCTCCATCTTTCTTTGAACCGCCGCATCCCGACAGTAATACGAGCACCATCACGAGGGATACAAGCATTGCAGCATATTTTTTCATTTGATCTAGCTCCCCTTTCGATTGTTCAGGTAAGCGATTTCACAATGATGACTTCAGGCATCGCCTCATTCGTCTATCGCTACTATTTATTGTAAAGGAGTCGGAAATTCATCCAACCCTCCGATGTATGGAAGAAGACCGTCTAAATTATGGAATCCCCACACAAGCCCCTTATGAGCAGAAAAAAAAGCACGAGCCGAAAGAGTTCCCTCTCTCGGCCCGTGCACGCTGCACGTTCATGGCGTTTACGGTATAAGTAATATTTTCCCCGTACTCCTACGGCTCTCCAATAATCGATGGGCTTCCGCACCTTCGGATAAAGCGAATCGCTTCGGCTCTTCGAGATGCAATCGGCCCTTGCGAATTTCTTCGAACAAGGCGTTGGCACGCCGGATCCGATCTGCCCGCGACGTCACATGATTCCACAAATCGCCGCCGGTTAACGACTTCGACGAATCCATCAGCATCCGAGGGTCAACTGGTGACGGATCACCACCGGCCATACCGTAGAACACAACATGTCCCTTGATCTGTACCGCCGCGAAGCTATCCATTAAGGTCGAACCGACGGAGTCATAGGCGACTCGAACGCCTTTCCCCCCTTGCGACCAACGGACGGCTTCCTCTACCCAGTCCGTCTCATACAGCAGAACTTCATGCGCCCCTGCTTGCAGCGCGATCTCGCGTTTGGCAGCTGAGGAGGTCAGCCCCAAGACACGAGCTCCTTTGCTGGTCCCCAATTGGATGAGGAGCTGCCCAACACCACCTGCGGCTGCGTGGACGAGCATGTCATCGCTAGGCTGTACCGCATAGCTGTCATTCACCAGGTAATGGGCCGTCATCCCTTGCAGCAGCACGGATGCCGCTTGATCGAAGGTGATATCAGGTGGGATCGGAATTGCTCGATCCATAGGAACTTGAACCAGCTCCGCATTGGCATATGGCACATCGGCGAACGCCATTCGATCCCCGGGCCGAATCCCCTGCACATCATCCGAGACGCGCTCCACGATTCCAGCTCCCTCGTATCCGAGAATATAGGGCGGCTGCCCTGCCAGATGGTAATTCCCTCGTCTGCGATAGACATCTGCGAAGTTCAGTCCAATCGCTTGCATTCGCACAACCACTGTGCCCGGATCGAGGGCCGGATCTGGAATCTCTGTATAATGAAGGACTTCTGGTCCGCCAAATTGTTCGAATACCAATGCTCTCATACTAGCTTCCCTCCTGCACACATACCCTTTATCGGATCATGTATTCTTGATACCGCTCATAATCCATGCTGCGGCATTCCAGTATCAGCTTCGTGCCTTCATTCTCATAGCTGGTCTCCAGAATGTTCGCATGCTCATTGAAGTAGGACACCAGATTTCCTTTATCATATGGAATGATCATTTCGCACTTGATGTAATCCTTGAAAATATGCTGACGAATCACCTGTACCAGCTCGTCGATTCCGATCCGCGGTTTGGCAGCGAGATACACACGATCCTCTTGAACGCTTGGAATCGGGAAATCGATCAGATCGGATTTGTTATAAGCATAAATAGTCGTAATGTCTTTCACACCGATATCTTTGAGTGTGTTATTCGTAATCTCGATATGCTGCTCATGATTCGGATTAGAGTTATCTACGACGTGAATGAGCAGATCGGCTTCAGCCACTTCCTCCAAGGTCGAACGGAACGCCTTCACGAGATGATGCGGCAGTTTGCTGACGAATCCGACCGTATCCGTAAGCAGGAACGATTTGTTATCAGGCAGCGGAATACTCCGAATCGATGTCTCCAGCGTCGCGAACAGCATATCCTTCTCGAAGACCTGCTTCATGGCCGTAGGGTTGAATCGCTCTACAAGCGCATTCATGATCGTGGATTTTCCCGCATTCGTATACCCGACGAGCGAGACGACAGGCACATCATTCTTCTTCCGCTGCTTGCGCTGCGTCTGACGGTGAGCGACGAGCGACTCCAGCTCTTTGTTAAGCACATGAATCTTCTCTTCGATTCGGCGGCGATCCAGCTCCAGCTTCGTCTCCCCGACCCCTTTGTTCTTCGTGCCAACGCCACCGCCGCCTTGACGGCCTAGCGACTCGCGCAGACCGACCAAGCGCGGCAGCATGTATTGCAATTGTGCGACCTCAACCTGCAGCTGCGCTTCCTTCGTCTTCGCCCGCTGCGCGAAAATATCCAGAATGAGGATCGTCCGGTCAATGACCTTGCACTGCAGATCTGCTTCCAGATTCCGAATTTGCGAAGGCGATAGTTCATCATTGAAAATCACCAGATTGGCCCCATGCGCTTCCATCTGCGCGATGACTTCTTGGATTTTGCCCGTCCCAATGTAATGCGAAGACGTGACCTTCTGCAAATTCTGCGTGACGGATCCGACCACCTCGACATCACATGCCTCGGCCAAATTTCCAAGCTCCTCCATGGAATATTCAAAATCGGCTTGTTGATTCAAATTGACGCCAACCAAAATCGCTTTTTGAATGAGTTGTTCCATCTATTTATTCCTCCATTATTTACACAATTTGAGAAAACCCCTATCGAGGCCTAATTCGAAGATGAGCGACCGCGTTCAGAAGTAGGTTTTATCGCCAATAAGAAAGCTGTTTTCAAATGTAGAAAAACACTCCTATATGTGGAAAAAAAACACAGACTCATCGCCTGTGTTCATCGCTAACGGGAGGGGTTCGGCAAAAAAACCGGCGCGAATCGCAGAAAATGCACAAAAAAAAGCACATCCCTGGATTACGTCCAGTACATTTGCTCCTCGGGTAAGAAATATTGATTTGTCCATGTTACTACCATTGATTTCCTGTTACAAGGCAGACCAATCCCGTTCGCTCTGCAACACACACAGAGTCTTTGAGCACTATTCAGTTAGCGGCACAAAGCATTGAAACGTAATCTGACTGCGTAAATATTAATCACAGGAAACCCTCCGTTCATTATTCGTTATTTTCGATTGTAGCATACACCTCTGACAGACACAAATAAAATCTGAAACCCTTGTCCAGCAAGCCTTTCACGAGACATCTAGTAGAACTCGTTATTCCTAGTAATATCGTAGGAATTTTCGAGATACGTTTGCCCAAAGAGATGGATATTTGGGCACATTTACAGCGGACAAGCATGCTCTCTATACTTAAATAGAGGCGGAGGTTTTCGTAAAATTTGGGATCTTCATCCAATTTCATTGTTCATAAGTTCGGAGGTGAGTTGTCCGTTATAACCGGTAACAAGATGAATTGCACGCCATGTATCACCACATTCAAGGAGGTAATTTAATGACAAACATCCCTTTATCAAGCCGTATGAAAAGTTCGAAATTCGTTGCTGCGCTTGGATTCATGCTCGTAGGACTAGCCTGTACGCTGGCCTTCTCTAGCAGCAGCGCATCTGCACACGGATATATCGAAGCGCCAACAAGCCGCGCCGTTTTGTGTCAGCAAGGCGTGAACAAGGATTGCGGAGCGATCCAATACGAACCGCAAAGTCTTGAAGCGAAGGGCAACTTCCCGACAGCCGGTCCAGCCGATGGCGATATCGCAGGGGCGGGGAAATTCCCCGCAATGAATGAGCAATCCGCGGATCGCTGGAGTAAGGTGACGCTCAAGGGCGGCAAGAACACGTTCAGCTGGCACCTGACAGCAAGGCACAGCACAGCGGAATGGAAATACTATATTACGAAAAAAGATTGGGATGTGAACAAGCCGCTTAAGCGCGCTGATCTTGAGCTTCTTGCAACATTCAACGACGGCGGTAAAATCCCGAATCAGAAAGTATCCCATGAAGTCAATCTGCCTACAGACCGCAGCGGCTATTATCTTGTGCTAGGAGTCTGGGAAATTGCGGATACGGGCAATGCCTTCTATCAAGTCATCGATGTGAATCTCGTCAATGATGGGACAGGCCCCATCGTTCAATTGCCAACCGTACCAGGCAACGTTGCTTCAACGAAGCAAACACCGTCCAGTATTACGGTGCAATGGTCAGCATCCGTCGCATCCGCTGGCATCAAGAACTACGAAGTGTACCGTAACGGCGTCCTCGTCGGCACAACAGCGCAGACATCCTATACAGATAATGGACTAACAGCGAACACATCGTACACGTATACGATCCAAGCCATCGACAATGCCGGGAACAAGTCTCAAGCATCTAGTGCGATCACTGCGAAGACACTAGCAGAAGATGCGGTGATCCTTGATGCACCAACAGGACTTCATGCCCATACGCAGACCACAACAAGCATCAGCATCATGTGGACTGCGCCTGCTTCCTCGAACGGGATCAGCCAATATGAAATCTATCGCAATGGCGTACTCGTAGGCACGACGAGCGCTACGATGTATGAAGATAAAGGCTTAACGCCGAACACGTCGTATACCTACGCCGTTCGCGCGGTTGATGCCAAAGGCAACAAGTCCGCAGCATCTGCTGCGCTGACTGCAGCAACACAGAACGATTCGACCCCAGGCGAAGGCAGCAATCTTCCGAAATGGGATGCAGCGAAGGTCTATGTCGGCGGCGACAAGGTTCAATATAACGGCTTGGAATACGAAGCATTATATTGGACGCAGAACAATCGCCCTGATCAGTCCGATGCATGGAAATTACTAAGCAACGTGATTCTCGCATGGGATAGCAACAAAGCTTATACGGGCGGGACGAAAATCACTTATGACGGCAAAACCTATCAAGCTAGCTGGTGGACCAGAGGTGAGACGCCAGGCAAGGCTAGCGTCTGGAAGCTCGTGAACTAACATACGATGACATAACAAAGGCTGCCGCCGTTCATTGTAGAATGAACCTGCGACAGCCTTTGTTCCTGCTTCAGCCTCTCTCGACCCTTCGTAATCCGATCTTATAGAGGGATGTGCTCATCACCGTAATCACCGCCATAACGGTAAACAACGTTCCACCCCCGAAATACAGGAGCAGCATACCGCCTACCCATGGCCCCAAGAAGAATCCCAAGCTGTTAAATGATTGCGCCCCATAATAAACCCCGCGCATCTCGTCCGGCGCCAATTCGTCGACGAGCAAGTTCGAAGACGGGAAATTCAATACTTCGCCGAGTGTAAATACAGCCATCGATAGTAAAAACGTGATGGCATTCCACGAGAAGGCGAACCCGAGATCGCCAAGCGCGAATAGGATATTGCCTACCGAGATGGCAACCAGGGGAGCGCGTTTCTCCGCCCACTTCGTCAGCGGAATCTGGAAGGCAACCACCACGATCGCATTCACCGTCATGAGCCACGCGAACAAGGCGACGCCGTCCGTGACGCTGTTATTCACGTACTGCGACAATGTGACGGTCATCTGAGAATACCCAATTGCGCCGATAATTCCACCAATCAAATAATAGCGCAGCGTAACGTCCTGCCTAACGACACGCCATGTCGCCGCGATCGTAACCTTCGGCTTCTTGTCCCCTTCAATTTGCTTAATGCCAAAAGATAGGAGCAATCCGTATAATACAACCGCATAGATGAAATAAATAATTCCTGTAATGAGAAATGGCGTTGTTCCGCTACGCATCCCAAAGTATGCTCCTAACAGAGGCCCAATCGCCACGCCGATATTTATCGCTAAATAGCGTAGTGAGAACATCTGGAACCGTCGTTCTTTCGGCGTCAAATCGGCCATCAAGGCCTGAGAGACAGGTTCGTAGAAGGAGCGGCACAGTCCGTTCACCATATTTAACAGCATAATAATGAGCGGTGTCTTAAAGACGGAGAACCCGATGAAAGCTAAGACCCAACCAAATAGTGCGGTCATCATAATGATCCGTCTGCCGAAGCGATCCGATAGAGCACCGCCGATGAAACCGCCGAACATCCCAGCCAAGGACCCCGCACCAATGACAAACCCGATCATCACCGCACTCATGGACGTCGTTTTCGATAAGTAAATGGCCAGAAACGGCATGCTCATGGATGAAGCAGCTCGCGCCAGGACCGTTCCAAGCAGCAATGAATTGACGATGGGATGCTGCGAACGAAGCGTGTTATAACTGTTGGTCAATAAATGAATAAATCGTTTCACACAATCCCTCCTAGTCATTGTAAGAATCTATTGAAATGTGGCACACTATGATTTCCACAAATTGTTATCATAATTTATCAGAATTGGTTGAAGCATTCAAGGGATTTTAGGCATGTTTTTAATAATAGTTTCATTAAATGAAACTAAGTTTCAAATAGTAAACCCATTTTATAGCAACGTTTATGAAAAATCCAGTGATATTTTTGCTCCCTTCCAGTAACATGGTGGGATAGCGCCTAACGGAAAGAAGCGATGAGAATGGCATTTGGAATCAAACGAAATGAGTTAGAAGCGTGGAAAGCTGCTGTCTCGCGTGGCGAGATTTCCTATATTACCCACTATTGGGTCGAGCCGCGGTTCCCCGGGATTACGACGATCACGAAGGTGGGCTGTGCGAATCTCGATCGGTTGCGGGCTTGGTGCAATAAGCATAGGCTGCCGCCAGAGCGCATCCATATGCGGGACGCCTACCCGCATTTCGACTTGATCGGTCCTAGGCAATACGAGATTCTGAAACAGGAGCAGCTGTGGGATCAGATCGAACGATTCAAGCTGCAGGAATGGTATGAACGGAATAAGTCGTTTTAAGTGAAGACGATGCCTTAATGGCTAACGAATCGTAGAGTGCTTATTTCACGAAAATAGAGCTCTTTTTCGAGCTAACGGATCCTCAAGTTGCTATTTGCCATCATGGAGCGGTTTATGCTGCTTATTCAAGGGAATAACGAAATCAGGGTTCGTTAGAACCGTAAAGACATCGATTCTAGCCAAATAAGCATACGACGATTCGTTAGCGAAGCCGTGTCCGATCTAACCGAGACATACCCTGTGCATGATCTGCAAACCCGAACGGTACCTACCAACTGGTATTCCAACGATCTCCTCGATCAATCTGACATCTCCCGCTAAAACCATGCGCTGATCAGTATCCTATCCCTATTCATTGAAAATGAGTGATTACTCACTTTATATTCCCGCCAAAGTAGCATATAATGAGGTTGCATAACTAAATGAGTGATTACTCACTTGTACGAGGAGCGTGAATGCCGTGTCCAGTATCGTAGAAATTCGCGATATATCCCGTTCTTTCAACGGTCGATCTGTCTTGCAATCGATTCATCTTCAAGTTGAACGCGGGGAACTCTTCGGCTTGCTCGGGCCCTCCGGCTCAGGCAAGACCACTTTAATCAAGTTAATCACCGGCATGGACCGTTCAGACAGCGGGGATATCCAAGTCCTTGGCGAGAAAATACCGAAGCTCTCTCTCTTGAAGCGCATCGGCTATATGGCGCAATCGGATGCGCTGTACAATGAGTTAACCGCGCGCGAGAACCTGCAGTTCTTCGCTTCGCTCTTCGGACTGAGTGGAGCGAGACGGAATGAACGGATCGATGCGGTACTGCGTATTGTTGATTTGCTCGAACACAAAGATAAGACCGTCGCTGCCTATTCCGGCGGCATGAAGCGCCGGCTGTCACTTGCGATCTCCCTTCTGCATGAGCCGGAATTGCTCATTCTGGACGAGCCGACCGTTGGGATCGACCCGGTACTTCGGCAATCCATCTGGCAGGAGCTGCTCACTCTGCGCGATCAGGGGACGACGATCATCCTGACCACTCACGTGATGGACGAAGCGGATAAATGCGACCGTATCGGACTCATTCGCGACGGTCACTTAACCGCTGTCGATTCACCGGCTGCACTCAAAGAAAAAAGCGGTACAACGACGCTCGAAGATGCGTTCATCGTCTTAGGCGGAGGTGTCCGCGCATGAGAACACGTGCCTTAGCCTTACGGATCATTCGCCAGTTCTTGCGCGACAAGCGAACGCTTGCGCTGATCTTCCTCGCGCCGCTACTTATCTTGACGCTGCTGAACTTCATCTTCAACGGTCAAGCGATTACCCCGACGATTGGCACCGTTCAGCTTCCCGCACCCATCACCCAGCGATTGACTGCGGCGGAGGCGAACGTGACAACCTATACGAATCAAGCGGATGCGATGCATGCACTGGAATCCGGCGATCTTGATGCCGTTCTATCGCTTGTGGACGGCAAACCTGACCTGATGCTCGAAGGCAGCGATCCTTCCATGAATCAAGCGATACTCTTGCGGCTGCAGAAGGTGATGCAAGCCAATACGCCGACGATTCAACCGAATATTACGTATCTTCACGGGAAAGAAGGAATGACTTCCTTCGACTACTTCGGACCTGTCTTGATCGGATTTTTCTCGTTCTTCTTCGTCTTCATGATCGCGGGCGTCTCCTTCCTGCGTGAACGTACGACTGGAACGCTGGAACGCTTGCTCGCCACGCCGATCCGGCGCTCCGAGGTCGTCGGTGGCTACCTGCTCGGGTTCGGCCTCTTCACCTTACTGCAAGCCACATTAATTACGTGGTTCGCCATTCAGGTGCTCGGCATGTATATGGTCGGCAATTTCGGGCTTGTCCTGCTGATTAACCTACTACTGACGCTGACGGCCTTGACGCTCGGGACCTTGCTCTCATCGTTCGCGAGCAGCGAGTTCCAGATTATTCAGTTCATCCCGCTCGTCATCGTCCCGCAGGTCTTCTTCTCGGGCCTGTTCAATCTGGACGCGATGGCGCCTTGGCTGCAGAAGCTTAGCTTCATCATGCCGCTTTACTACGGCGCAGACGCGATGCGTGGTATTATGATTCGAGGAGAGAGTATCGGCGATATTCAGCTCGATATCTATATCCTGCTCGGATTCTCGATCGTCTTCGCACTACTCAATATCGTCGCGCTGAAGAAGCAGCGCGCGATCTAATCTAGCAAGGAGTTGACGTCTATGACCAAATCGCTGGAGCCATGGATGGAAGAGCTCCTGCAAGGCGATCCTTCAACACCGCGAACTGCCAAGCAAGCTCGAATCTTCGAAGCAGCGATTGAAATATTCGCGGAGAAAGGCTATGCAGCCTCATCGACGAGCGAGATCGCGCAGCGGGCCGGCGTCGCGGAGGGCACGATCTTCCGTCACTATAAGACGAAGAAGGATCTGCTGCTCTCCATCGTAACCCCCGCCATGGTGAAGCTGCTCGCGCCGTTTCTGCTTCGAGAGTTCAAAGATGTGCTCTCGAAGGATTATGACAGCTTCGATGAGCTCCTCCGAGCGCTTATCGATAACCGAATCACCTTCCTGCAGCAGAATCGCAGCCTATTCAAGATTGTGGTGCAGGAGCTGCCGTTCCATCCCGATCTTCAGAAGCAGCTTCAGCAGCTCGTCTTCAACGAGATGAAGGGGAGGTTCGAGAAAATCATTCACAAGCTGCAAGCCGAGGGCAAGCTGATTGATCTGCCTTCCCTGACGATTATGCGGCTTAGCGCCTCCGCCGTCATGGGCTATGTTCTGTTCCGCTCCATCTTAGAACCTCAAGAAGGGTCGGGCTGGGATGATACGCTCGAACGCGAAGCTACGATCCAATTCATTATGAAAGGGTTAGCCCCTTAACAGGAAACAGCAGGCTTCTGGGGACTCACCTTCCCGATTGCCTGCTGTTTTGCTATAACGGAGCCAACGCGCTCCACGCCTGAATTGAGGGTAGTTGAAATATATCAGTTTGTGTATAATTTGATAGGTTCGACACCGCATTCAAGGAGTGAAGCTGTTTTGTTCGTTCAATATTTAAAAAACGCATGGTTCTTCAACACGCGAAAAGACATATTATCCGGGATCACGGTCGCATTCCCGAAGCGATAGCCTTCTCGATTCTCGCCGGCGTCGATCCGATGGTCGGTTTATACGCATCGTTCATCATTGCTGTCACCATCTCGATCTTCGGAGGACGGATGGGCATGATCTCGGCGGCAACCGGCGCCATGGCTTCCCTGATGGGGCCGATTATCGCCAAATACGGCATCGAGTATTTGTTCGCGGCCTCGATTCAAACCGGTATCATTCAGTATCTTATGGGCGTATTACGGTTCGGCAAGTTCATTACCTTCATCCCGCATTCCGTCGTAACCGGGTTCGTCAATGCACTCGCCATCATTGTCTTCATGGCACAATTCCCGAATTTCAAAGGGGCGAACTGGCAGATGTTCGCCATGATTGCAGGTACGCTCGTGTTGATCTATCTGCTGCCGTTCGTGACGAGAGCCGTCCCCCCGGCGCTCGTGGCGATCATCGTGATGACAGTTATCTCGGTCACGATGCACCTCGATTGCGAACCGTCGGCGACATGGGCGACATTAAGCAGTCGCTCCCATTCTTCCACCTTCCCGATATCCGCTTGACGCTTGAAGCGTTCTGGTACATCTTGCCTCAGTCATGATTGTCACGGTAACCGTCGTCATCTTGACCTCTAACTTAGCGATCGGGGTCATGTCCGGCGTTGCGATTAGCGCGTTGATCTTCGGCTGGAAACTTGCCCGGATTGATGCCAGTACCTCTACAGACGCGCAAGGCAGCAAGGTGTATCGCATTAAGGGGCAGCTCTTCTTCGGCACGATGTCCCACTTCGTCGATCTCTTCGATGTGCACCACGATCCGGCGCACGTCATTATCGATCTTCATGCTTCCCATGTCTGGGATCATTCGGCCGTTACCGCCATCGCGAAGATCATTGCCAGATATGATCAGCAAGGCAAGCGCGTCACCTTGTCCGGACTGAATCTAGAGAGTGAGCAGCTCGTCGAACAAGCCGGCTTGCCAACACGGGCCGCTTCCTAAATTACCACAAACAAAAAGGGCAGCCGCTCAGCCATACGCTGAGCAGCTGCCCTTTCGTGCTATTCATTCCTAGATTGGTTCACTTCACAGTCATCACTCGCTGCTAGGATACGCCGGATGTCGGGATACACTGGCTGCGCGGCTTCCCTTCTGCGGGAACTGCGGCAGTTCATTCACCGAGACGACGGCGTCCGTCTTCTTCTTCGGCTTCTGCCAATACGCTTCATTTCCCGGCAGGTCATCGAACCAGGATGCATCTTTCGGACAAGGAAGCACCATGAACTTGCCGTAATGGTCATCTCGCGACTGATGGTACTTCAAGTAAGCTTTCCCGTCTTCGATCGCGAGAATTTCAATTTTCCCAGAGGTATGGCTCATCGACAAGCGAATTCTTTTGCCAAGACCGGATGTCTTCGCTTTAGCTTCTTCAACGAGGCGATACACCTGTTCGAGCGGCAGGACGAAATCCCGGTTGCCTGCAACAGGGCGATTAATGAAGAAGTAATAGGGCGTGACGCCGGCCCAAGACAGCTTATCGAGCAATTCCGCCAGCACATCGGCGTTATCATTGATGCCCCGCAGAATCGGGGTCTGATTCACGACAATCGCTCCAGCTTGATGCAACGCCTCAAACCCTCGTCTTGCTTCAGGCGTTATTTCACGCGGATGATTAATATGGGCCATCACATAAATCCGGCGATCGCTGTTCGAGAACGTTCGAATCGTCTCTAACAGTTCCTCGTCTTCATAAATCCGCATCGGATTGAATACTGGGATTTTGGAGCCAAGGCGAATAATCTTCACATGCTCAATCTCACGCAGTTGCTCCAGAATCAGCTTCAACTTCGGCGTGGCCAGGATCAAGCTGTCTCCCCCGGTCAGGAGCACATTATTAATCTCGGGATGCTGACGGATGTATTCGATGCCCGGACTCACATCCGACATCGCTTCCTTCACATCGTTGCGGAACAGCCGCTTGCGGAAGCAGTACCTGCAGTACGCGCCGCATACCTCAGAGACGATGAGCAGCGCCGTCGTCTTGTACTTGTGCTGGCAGCCCGGCACCACATAATTCGTGTCCTCATCGGAGGCATCCCATCTGCCGTATTCGGACAGTTCTCCCTCGTTCGGGATCACTAATTTCTTAATCGGGTCATTCGGATCGTTCCAGTCAATCAGCTTCAAGTAATAATCGTTCACGCGAAACACGAACTTCTCTGTAATTGGTCTGAGCTTCGCCCGCTCTTGCTCCGGGATCTCAACAATTTTATCGATATTCGTGATATATTTCGGCTGTGCCATTGTATTTCCTCCTTGAGAGTCAGATTTATGGTAACGCGTTGTCCCTCCTTCATTGGTCAAATGGTGCAAAAAAGACCCGTTGTCCGCAGAGCATGAAGCATGTGCTTCGTCCTTGCAGGCATCCGGGCCTCTCCCAATAGACGCAAAAAGACCCGGTTCAACGGGTCAGGGGGTGCGGCTAAGTTGTCAATCATTGACCCATCCACTGCTGACGAGGTTAGCTGTCGGGCTCGGGAAAGATGGTTCCCTACAACTCGTTCTTGATTCGCCCCTAATAATTGGTTCCCCCGCTTTCCGAACTTATCACCGGAAATTAAGCGTATTTCCATTTTACTACAATTTATCTTAGATAGTCAAATATTATATTATTGTATATTTCACAAAGTCACATTTCAACCGAGTTGGCGGCGGAAATGCTGCGGCGTCGCATGGTAGACCTTCTTGAACATTTTCGCAAAATAAGAGAAGTTGCTGTACCCGAGTGATTTAGCGATATCCGAGATCGGCAGCGATGAGGTCGCAATCAATTCTTTCGCCAATTTCATGCGCTCGTTCAGAATATAATCTGTCATCGACTCGCCCACCTCACGCTTGAATAATCGCGACAGATAGGCAGGATTCAGGTGCACGTACTCTGCCAACTGCTCTCTCGTAATCACTTCGCTCAGATGATCCGCAATGTAACGCTGCACCTGTTCAATCACCGAATCGTTCTGATGTAAGGAATGGGATACCCGTCCGATCAGCCGCAGCGCCCACTCATGCATCTGATCCAGTGTTCGGGGAGCCGTCCCGCTCAGTTGACTTTGCCCTTCATGCAGGAGTTCGTGAGCTGACAATCCGTTCTTGTGCAGAATGTAATGAATCATCTGGAGGAATCCATGGTTGAATGCCTGCATTGCGCTCGCAGATAATTTCGGGTCCGCTCGGAATGCAGCTATACACCGTGCAAGCTCCTTCTCAATCTCTGCCCGCTTCCCCTGCTCGATCAGAATCGTCCATGCCGAGAAAAGCGGCAGCTTCATCATGCCGGGCTTCTCCCGGTTCCGCAAGAAATACACTTGATTGGACTTATGCAAGTTGTTGTACTCGAGCTCCAGCAGCTCCTGATACATCTCGCCGATGTTGAACAGCGAAGTATTTTCCCCGATATAACAAGAAATCTGGCAATTGAAATACTGACTGCATGAGCGGATATAGTCCTGACACACCTCATATAGGTCTGCTCCAACCTTCTGCCCCTCGTCCAGATAACGAATCACCACATTCACGCCTTGGCGCGTCTGGATCACCACCCCATTCGCCTCCTGCAGCAGCAGTTCAGAAGCCGCCTTGCGGATCGCGTATTCCATCATCTCTTCATCCCTAGTGCAGAATTCACGCTTCCACGCCTCCACACTAATGAGAATTGGCAACATCTGAATATCAGGCGAAATCGTCAGATCATGCTCCTCTAACAGGTTCTGCACATTGGTCGGCGTACACGTAATACGATTCGTTAGCACGTCATTCCAGAATTTCTCGGCAATGAGCGGCTTCTTCTTCGTCCAGAGCTCATAGTACGGCTTATATTGTTCACGCAGCTGCAGCAATTCCTTCTCCTGCACAACGGATTGCAGCATTTTCGCCAACGTCGATTGCAGTACCTCATACTCCACAGGCTTAAGCAAGTAGTCGAAGCTATCGAGCTGGACCGCCCGCTTCACGAAGCTGAAGTCAGAGTGGGCCGTCAAGAACACCGTCTCCGTCGCAGGAGAGTGGGTATTCACCCATTCCAGCAGTTCGATGCCCGTCCCCTTCGGCATTTCGATATCGCAGATGAGAAGATCGATGTGCGTGCGTTCGAATACCTTCATCGCTTCCCGCATGTTGTATGCTTCATAGACTTCCGATACGTGCAGCTCCTCCCAATTCACGCCGCTCTTGATCCCGAGCACGGCATAAATCTCATCATCCACGATCAGCGCTCTATACATCTTTACCCCTCCCAAGGTCTACCATCGTACGTACTGAATTGCTCCAATGTGCGGTAAGGAAGCACAAGTCTAACCTTCGCCCCCGCACCCGGCTCATTTGAGAACGCAAGCACGGCATCTTGCCCGAAAATATGCTTCAACCGATGATGCACATTCCAGATGCCCAGATGCTCATCCTGCGGCTGCGTGAAATAACTCCCGTTCTGAAGCGCTTCAAGCACATCTTCCGGGAACCCGCTCCCATTGTCTACAATCACGACCTCATAGAAATCCGGCTCAGAGATGGGAGCAATGCGAATCTCCATATGAAATGGACGATCCATAAAGTCAAATCCGTATTTAATAGAATTCTCGATAAAAGGTTGAATGAGCAGCGGCGGAATACAGGCTCTCTCCAGCCCCTCCGCAATACGATAGGAATACGTCACACGCTCCGGAAAACGCAGCTGCTGAATCCGAATATAGCTCTCCATATGCTCCATTTCCTCGGCGATCGTTACGACGATCTGATTCGTCTTCGTCGCGAACCGGAAATATTTCACCAAGTTTACGCACATCACCTGAATCAGTTTATAGTTCTTAATCTCGACCAAGTTATAGACGATATTGATAGAATTCAGCAGGAAATGCGGATTGATCTGGAGCTGCAGATGCTTCAATTCGGCCTTGTGCGCCTTAATTTGTTCTTCATAGACGTTAATTTTCAATGTCTGAATTTCGGACGCCATCTCGTTATACGCCTCATTGATAATCGTGAACTCCCTTGTCTTTGGATTATGCAGACGGAAGGACCATTCGCCTTGCTTAATCTTGCGCATCCCGCGGATCAGGTTGTTCATCGGCTTCAGCATGATGTCATTAAGATAAATCAAATAAAAAATTAATAGGATGCCTGCTAGGATCGGGATGATGAAAATAAAACTGCGGAACTTCGTTAATTTCTGCAAGAGCTTCTCTTCCGGAATAAAGGCGCTTAGCATCAATTCTGTGTCCTTGATCGGATTGCTGACGACGATATAGTCCTCTTGCTGCAGCTGGAACCTTTGATAGGTATCGTTCACCCCAGCCATGAACGAGGCATCAAGCTTCGCTTGCTGAATCCCCTCTTTATTCGTCATGATATCGCCCTGTTCCGTCACGAATGCCGAGAACCCCTCTTGTCCAAGACCAATGAAATCGAGCGGAATCATTAGGTTCCGTAATCGGACGCAAGCCCCAAGATAGACACCCGATCCCGTATCGACGAATCGCACCAGCGCATATTCATCGAGCACCGGGATCACTTTCCACTCGCGAAAATAAGAACTATTGGGCTCCGCCTCATGCAGCAGCCGCGTCAATGTCGATTGCAGCGCTTCCATTTCTTCATAACTGGTCGTCTTCATCAAGGTATTGAAGAAATCCCGATTGCGAACCGTATAGATGAACTGGAAGTCAACGCCGCTATTGAACCGATGGTCACGATTCAAAAGGTTCAGAATACGCCCTTTATTGAGGTAATATTCATCCGGATCGTGAATCGACCGCGGCAGCGCGATAATATTCGGATCTTCAATCGCGAGGTTATAGAGCAGATTCACCTCCCGGTTCAATGCCGTTTGAATCTGGTTCGAATAGAGAATAATCATATTCTTATTCGATTCGGCAACCTGCTCCCTTACCGTATTGGATGCATAGAAGTTGTTGTAG
Source organism: Paenibacillus guangzhouensis (assembly GCF_009363075.1). Taxonomy (NCBI): domain Bacteria; kingdom Bacillati; phylum Bacillota; class Bacilli; order Caryophanales; family Paenibacillaceae; genus Paenibacillus; species Paenibacillus guangzhouensis. Next base: position 4,699,404 of record NZ_CP045293.1, read on the forward strand.
AGCAACAGCACCATCAGCGGGATCGCGAGGGTCACAAAGCCGATAATCAACTTAAATCGAAGCGAATGGCGCATACGCATAACATTCCTCCATCAACGGTGATGAGAATTACATTCCTGATGACAAGCCAACGGTTATAATCTGATGATAGCACATAAGGAATCCCTCTTGGGCACACTTAATCAGCGTACCAAGAAGGATTCCCTGTATGGTTATTGCATGTCGTTATTTTTGCGCAGCAGCCCATTCCTGCAACTGCTTGTCGACCTCGGCTTTGACTTTGTCAAATCCAGCCGCATTGCGTTTTTCTTTCCATTTCGCAATCGTCTTCTCCGCATCCACCGCACCCGTTCCTAACGATGCCTCGAACTCCTTGTTGACGTTCTCGATCGCGGCCATCTCAGCTTTGACAGGCTCTTGATTGAACGCAAAGCCTAGAATAACGGAACGCTCGGAGCTGTCATTGAACTTCTGGAATTGCTCCCATTTCTGCGGATCTTCGTTCGCCCAGAGATACGAGTTGAATTGGTTCCCGAACATCCAGCCGCCTGGGCTTGGGTATGTTTGTGTATCAGCCGTGACGCCTTCTGGGAAATCGATGACATCCTCAGACTTCTTCACATAGTGCTTGCCTTCCACACCCCAATCGAGCATGTTCAGGAGCTTCTTATCGGTATAGAGCAGGTTCAGGAACATCATCGCGCGAGCCGGATCCTCCGACGTACGGGAAATTCCTAACATTGCGCCCTGCGCATCCCCAGTCGTCGTGAATGGAACTGCCGTCTCCATTTGCACCACTTCTACGCCAGACGTCAAACTCATCTCTTTATCTTTACCTGGTTTGAGCGAGGATGCCGTGGCAAAACCTTTGCCCGCTTTAATCATGTTCATCGCTTGATCCGTATCGGAAGTCAGAATATCCTTGTCGAACCAACCATTTTTAGACCATGTGTTCATCCGTTTGTAGAACTCGATAAATTTTGGATCTTCCAACTTGTCAATCGCTTTGATCTCCTTGCTGCCGCGTGCTACAGCGAGGTTCGCAATAATATTGTCGTAGTTCGCCGCTTCCCAGATGTTCGTGAACTTCCGGCTGATGATCGGCGTTACCCCTGGCTCATTCGCTTTGATCGTGCCCAGCATCTTCTCGACTTCTTCGATCGATTTAATGCCGCTCACATCGAACTTATATTTGTCGACCAGTTTCTTACTGAGCAAGAGTCCGAAGCCTTGTCCAAATTCTTTCTTCGTTGGCAATGCGAACAATTTACCGCCAATACGTGATCCTTTGATGAAATCCTCGCCGAGTACGCCTGGAATATCTTTGCCGTATTGATTCATCAGATCATCCAGCTCTAGATATTGGCCTTTCGCGGCATCCCGCGGATAGTAGTACCAGCTTGCCGTAAACATCAAGTCGAACGGCTCATTGGAGATTTTCATCAGGTTCGTCTTGTCGTCCCATGAACCCCATTCAATCGGCTTCAGCTCGATCGTTGCATTAATTTTCTCAGTCAAATATTTGCTCATTTCCTCTTGTACCACCGCCAGATCCTTCTGAGCCGTACCTGGGTACACGAGCGTAATTTTATAAGGTTTTAGCTTCCCGTCTTCCGTAGTGCCTCCCGATGCTGCCTTCTCATCAGACCCTTTGGCACCGCAGCCTGCAAGAGCAACCATACTCGCTAACATGACTAACATCGCGATTTTAAAAGATTTCTTCATAGCTTATGAATCCCCTCTCATCTGATCATTTCCATAGCACATCTCGAAACCTGTTCGCATTTCCTATTGTCGTATCAAGCCCCTAGCGCATGATCTACGCTACGCACCCTCCCCTCCTTTCAGCGCATGACGCATACGATATGCCTGTCTCTTATCCTTTGACAGCACCACTCGTTATGCCGCTGATATAGTATTTCTGGAAGAACGGGTACGCAAATAGTAAGGGGGCAATCCCCACGATCGCAAGTGCCATTCGAACGGTTTCCCGCGGCATCTTGGCGAGTAAGTCTCCTGCTTGGGCCGAACTGCTCGACTTCATAATCAGATACTGAATGTTCGTGAGCGTCTTCGTCATGAGATATTGAATATTGTAGAGCTCCGCCTTATCGATGAAGAGCATACAATTATACCAATCGTTCCAATACGACAGCGTATTGAACAATCCAATCGTCGCCATAATCGGCAGCGAGAGCGGTACGACGATTTTGAAGAAAATCTTGATCTCGCTCGCCCCATCGATGGTTGCGGACTCAATGACCGATTCCGGGATCGAATTGGCGAAGAAGCTTCGCATGAGCAGCACGTTGAAGGCACTGAGCAAGAGATTCGGCACGATCATCGATATCAATGTGTTTTTCATGTCGAACATATTCACATAAGTCATATACCAAGGTACCATACCGCCGCTGAATAACATCGTGAAGAAAATGTAAAAGGACAATGTCCGGCGGAACGGAAGTCCCTGTCTAGACAACGGATAGGCAAATAGTGCTGTAATCAGCAAGCTTACGGTTGTTCCAACCACTGTTGCGATAATCGTAACCCCGTACGCCCGCGCAATCTCCGAGAAATCGTTGAAAAGGAACGAATAGGCGGCAAAGCTTATTTTGTTCGGAAATAGCGAGTAGCCATTCGCCGCGATGGAATCTTCATCTGTAATGGACACCATGAATATTAAGGCAAAAGGAACTAACGACACAATCGTAAAGATCCAGAAGAACAGATGAATCATTGAAGTGTTCAGTATATTTTTCCGCTGCATGATTGATCTCGTCCCTTCTTCTAGAATAATGCATCCTGTTTATTGATCCGCCGAACTGCCCAATTCGCTACTAGGATTAAGACGAAGCAGGCTGCCGATTGATAGAATCCGGCTGCAGCCGACATGCCGATGTCGCCCGAGCTGACCATCGCCCGGTACACGAACGTATCGATCGTATTCGTCGTCGGAATCAGTGCGCCCGTATTCATCGGCACTTGGTAGAAGAGCCCGAAGTCGGAACGTAAGATCCCGCTGACGGAGAGCAATGTCATCGTCGTAATAATCGGTGCGATCAGCGGCAGCGTGATGCGTGTCATCTGCTTCCATTTGCTCGCGCCGTCAATCGTCGCGGCTTCATAGAATTCCTTGTCGATCCCGATGATCGAAGCGAAATAAATAATCGAAAGATAGCCTACATTTTTCCACGCATTCACAATGATGAGGATGTACGGCCAGTAGCCTGCCTCGCTATACCAAGATATAGGATCAACATGGAACCACTTGGCAAGTAATCTGTTCACAAGGCCGCTCTCTGCGTTCAAGAAGCTGTAGACCAAGTAGGCAACCACAACCATCGAGATGATATGCGGCAGCAGGAACGTACTCTGATAGAACCGGGAGATGACTTTATCCTTAATCTCGTTAATCGTCAACGCCACGAATAATGCGAGGACCAAATTCAAGATGATAAAGGCAAAGTTGTACAGGAATGTATTCCTCGTAATGACATAAGCCGTATCCGAATTGAATAAAAATTTGAAGTTATCGAGTCCTACCCAATCACTCCCCCAAATACCCTTCGCATAATTCAAGTCCTTGAATGCGAGGATGACGCCATACATCGGAATATAGTTATTGATGAATAAATACACAACTCCTGGGAGCGTCATTAGCAACAGCAATTTGTATTTCTTGAGGCTTCTGATGAATTGACTTTGCTTCTTAGCCACCGCTTGGTGTGCTGACTTGTTCAGTAACGGAGCCGTCTCTGCAGCTTTCATGACCTCACCCTTTCGCTCGTCTCAATCGTTTACATCGTCATTGTAATCCTGAGGCGGACCTGCTCACCACTAGAATGGTGACTTCCTTTTGCAACAATGGTGACATCTTGTCACCATCGTCGATTGTTCGGTTGACAGCGATTACATGACTCATTATGCTATAGGCGAAATAGGATATATCCATATAAAGGTAATGCACGACAACGTACAAGGAGGATGTGAACGATGCAATCATGTCTAGTGAATCGCATGTTCTTGAACAAAATGGTAACTGGTGAAGGAGGCCGATAGCGATGGTCAGCAACGTTAATTATCAAGTAGTAAGTGCAAACGAATGGTTATTCTCGGATAGCGAAGTATCCGGCGACGGTGCGTGCATTATCTCCCTGATTGCCGCGCGTGGAAGTCGTATCGGCTGCCAGATTCTCGTGAATCACGTGCCAAATCCGTCCGAGATCCGTTGGAGCTATCGCTCCAAGACTGCTACGAGCGATCTGCAAGCAGAAGTCTATCAAATGATCGATGTCCTCGTGAACGAGAACACCGGTCCCGATGTCTCAACCGTGCCGCTAGGCACACCGGCGGATTACGCGACTCGGCTTGCGCCTTTCCGCGTCTATGATGCGTTGCAGCCCGTCGGACCGGCTTACCCCTCCCGTTCAACGACGGAAGCACTGTATGTAAGCTGGGACATCCCTATCGCCATGACGCCTGGGGATTATGCAGGCGTATTCGAGCTGTGGGTTGGTGAGACATCGTTCACGATACCGGTATCGATCCAGGTCGTTCATGCTACCGTGCCGGAACAAGCCGCCCTCGCGACGACGAATTGGATGTCGATCCAGAATGTCGCAAAGCGGCATCAGCTTGAGATGTGGTCCGAGCCATTCTGGGCGATGGTCCGCAAGTATGGCGAAGCGATGCGCAGAGCGAAGCAGACCCACTTCCTCGTGGGCCTTGAATTCATTCAGGTTCAGGCGGGTGCGGATGGACAATATACGTTCGACTTCTCGCGGGCGGAGCGGCTGATTCGGATGTTCCTAGCGCTTGGATTCACGGGCATCGAAGGCGGTCATGTCGCGGGTCGTACGGACTGGAACGCACCGAACTTCGTCTTATCCTATGATAACAAGATCGATGCGACGGGCACCGAAGGGTTCGCTTTCCTAGCTCAGTTCCTCCCGGCATGGCATCAGTTCTTAAGCATGAATGGCTGGCTGACGATCACCATCCAACATATCGCGGATGAGCCAATCGAAGAGTCCGCTGCGGACTTCCGCATTCTATCAGGCATCGTACGTAAATTCATGCCGGGCGTGCCGCTGATCGAAGCGATGATCTATCCAGCAATCGAAGGCTCGATGGATATCTGGGTCCCGACGAACGAAGGGTTCGATAAGCACCGTGAGCACTTCGAACGGATGCAGCAGCTTGGCGATACCGTCTGGTTCTATACTTGCTGGAATCCCGGCGGCAACTATCTGAATCGCTTCATGGATTTGCATCTCCTGAAGACGCGCTATCTGCACTGGGGCAATTACAAATATGGTCTCACGGGTTATCTTCATTGGGGCTTCAATCAATATTTGGGCGAGCAGGATCCTTATGAATTAACGTGCCCATTCCTCGCCCCGAGCGTCCATTCGCGGCGTGTTCCAGCCGGCGATACGCATATCGTCTATCCAGGCGCCGACGGCCCGCTGCTCAGCATGCGGCTTGAAGCGATGCGGGCGGGGATCGAAGACTATGAATTGTTCCAGCAGCTCGCGGCTTACGACCGCGACGCGGCGGATGAGATTCTGAGCACCTGCATGACCAGCTTCACGAACGTGAATACGGATATGAACGTATTTGACGAAGCCTACCGCAGACTTCTGATGAGCTTGTCAGCTTATGCGCAGCAAACTTCGATCGTGGAGGAATCGATCTAATGCGTAAACAACTTCATTTCCGTGAAGATGGGTCGTTCAAAATCGTACAGTTCACCGATACCGAATTCTGCAACGGTGGAGACGACGAGATCAAGATGGAAGCAATGATGCGGCGGGTGCTGGCGGATGAGAAGCCGGATCTCGTCGTCTATACCGGGGATGTGATTGCAAGCGGCGGATGCCGCGATGTTGCTGAGGCTTTCCGCAGCGCAGCCGCCATCCCCGAAGCGATGGAGATCCCGTGGGCGGCCGTGTTCGGCAACCACGACTCCGAAGCCGCGAACGTGACGCGGGAGCAGCTCCATGCGCTCCAGTTAACATATCCGCATTGTTACGCCAAGCCGGATCCGACGAACGTGCACGGCGTCGGCAATTACGTCCTGACAATACACGACGCTTCGCACCAGCCTTCGGCGGCGCTCTACTTCCTCGATTCTGGCAGCTATTCGCCGCTCGAGTACTCGCGTCTCGGCTTCTACGATTGGATTCGCCGCAGTCAGATCGAATGGTATACGCGCGAATCGTATCGCTTAACAGCGCAGAACGGAGGCGAGCCGCTGCCGTCGCTCGGCTTCTTCCATATCCCGCTCCCGGAGTACAATGATGTGTGGGATTTCACGGTATGCTACGGCCAGAAGCTCGACAATCATATCTGCGCACCATGGATCAATACAGGCTTCTTCGCCGCGATGATCGAGATGGGCGATATCATGGGCACATTCGTCGGCCATGATCATGCCAATGATTTCTGGGGGACGCTGCACGGTATCCGACTCTGCTATGGCCGGACTTCACGTAACGCCTACCTGGATCAACCGTTCCTGACGGGGGCTCGGGTGATCCAACTGACGGTCAGCGAGCGTACATTCGATACGTGGCTGCATCTCGAGGACAGTTCGATCGTTCGCGAACAGCCGGCGCACCAGCCGGAAGGCCGAAAGGCACCGGTGGGACGGCAGCCCGGCTAAGGGGCCAGATCCATGCACAAGACCGAATCAAGGGGCGATCGAGATCGCCCCTTTTTTGATGAATCCATGGCTTGACAATTCCATCCAGCCGCTCTATGATCTGTTTATGAATGAAAAATAAAATTATTCACAGAATCATAAATTGAGGAGCGAACACCCCCCCATGCCTAAGAAATTCAATGACCAAGAGAAAGAACAAATCCGCCAGAAGCTGCTTGCAGCAGCAAGGAACAGCTTCCAGACTTTCGGCCTTCGGAAGACGAGCGTCGAGGACTTAACGAAAGCCGCCGGCATCGCACAAGGCTCCTTCTACCTATTCTACGCATCCAAGGAAGAGCTCTGCTACGAGATCCTGCTGCAGGAGGAAGCTACCATCCGGGAGCAGCTGCTTCGCTCGAATGACGATTCAGCCGTGACCAAGACGAGTATCGCAGGTTTCATATTAGACGGCTTCCACTTGATGAGCGAGAACCCGCTCATTCGCCAAATGTACCTCGAAGGGGAGTTCGAGTACCTGATCCGAAAGCTGCCCCCGGCCCTGCTCGAGCAGAACTATCGCGATGACCAAGATGCGATGATGCCGGTTGTGCGGCAATGGCAGGAGAACGGGATTCTTGCGGACGTGAAACCGGAGCTGATCGTGAGCATGTTCCGCGCGATCGTCCTGCTATCGCTGCATAAAAAAGAGATCGGCGAGGACAACTACGCCCCGACGATCGAGCTGCTCGTCAATGTATTAGCGGAAGGCATGGTCGCGAGAAGCGCGAAGTAACGCTGAATAGCTCAGCCATATTTGGCGGCTCAGAAAGGACGGATTAGAACATGATTGACGTTGAACGATTAGCCTATGTTTACCCCGGGACCTCGAGACGAACGCTGCAAGGCATTGATTTCTCAATTGCCCGCGGCGAAATTTTCGGGTTCCTGGGCCCATCCGGCGCCGGCAAGAGCACCACGCAGAAAATTTTGATCGGCGCGCTTCGCAACTATACCGGGAGCGTTCGCATCGAAGGGCAGGAAATACGCGATCTCGGACCGGACTACTATGAACGGATCGGCGTCGCGTTCGAGTTCCCGAATTTCTATAGCAAATTCACAGCGCTGGAGAATTTGAAGCTGTTCCAATCGTTATACCGCAAACCCAAAGATAACCCGATGGATCTGCTGCGCCAAGTCGGGCTCGATCAGGCCGCCCAGATGAAAGTGTCGCAATTCTCGAAAGGCATGAAAATGCGGCTAAACTTCTGCCGCGCTATTCTTCACCGTCCAGATATCCTCTTCCTCGATGAACCGACTTCGGGGCTTGATCCGCTCAATGCGAAGATTATGAAGGACCTGATCTTAGCGCAAAAAGCAGCAGGAACGACGGTATTGATCACCACGCATAACATGCATGCGGCGGAGGAGCTCTGCGACCGGGTCGCCTTTCTCGTAGACGGTCAGATTCCACTCATCGACTCCCCTAGAGCCTTGAAGCTTCATTATGGGCAGCAGCGCGTGAGGCTCGAATATACGCGATCGGATGAGAAGCTGGTGGAGGAATTCCCTACCCATCATCTCGGGCAGAATGAACGATTCCTACAGCTCATCCAGCAGCATCCGATTGAGACGCTGCATTCGATGGAAGCGACGCTAGATCAGATTTTCATTGACGTGACAGGGAGGACGCTCGTATGAGATGGGGCAGCGCATTCGCACATGATCTTCGATTCCAATGGCGGCACGGCTTCTATGGCGTCTACCTCCTCGTCTGCCTGCTCTATCTCCTACTGCTGCATTTCGTCCCTACGGATGTTCAAGCATCGATTGCCATCCTGCTCACCTTCTCGGATCCGAGCGCAGTCGGCTTGATTCTGGCTGGGGGTATCATTCTGCTGGAGAAAGATCAGGCTGTGCACGATCAGCTCTTCGCTACCCCGCTGCGGGTTCCGGAATATTTGCTCGCGAAGGCAATGTCCATCGGGGTCTTATCGACCTGTGCGGCATGGGTCATCCACGGCTTCTCCCTCGGTGTGCCGGCGTCGCCGATCCTATTCTCGCTCAGCGTGATGCTCTCATCCAGCTTCTTCACTTTCCTGTCCATCGGCGTCGTCACGCGGGCGCGATCCATTAACGGATTCGTCTTGCTCTCACAGGTCTATGCGCTCCCGTTCGCCTTGCCGCTGCTCTACTTCTTCGGGATCGGACGAGAGAGCTTATACCTGATCTTTCCGACGCACGGCTCGCTGCTGCTCCTGGAGTCCGCGATCAGAACGCTGTCATGGCGGGAGATCATCTACGCCGTGGCCATTTTGACCTTGTGGAATGGGATTGCCTTTCTCTTCGCGCAGCGATCTTTTGAACGCCGAATATTAGGCAGAATCGACGTGGATCGGAGGGATCGGCGATGAGGAACTATGTTCCGCTGCTTGCACAAGATACACGGCAGACGTTCAAAGACCCGATGCTGTTGGCCAGCTTGTTCGGTCCCCTCTTCGTGATTATCTTCGCACGACTCGGATTTTTCCCGTTATCGGCGTGGATCGAGCAGCAGTATGGATTTCGGCTTGCGGACTATACCCCTTTCATCGCAACATTCCTGGTCATCGCGATCCCGCTCTTGCCTGGGACGATGGCCGGCCTGCTGATGCTCGATGAACGGGACAAGAACATGATCAGTTACTATGCCGTGACGCCGCTCGCCCGCCAAGGCTACTTCATCTATCGCTTAGTTCTGCCGTGTCTATTAGCCTTCGCGCTGACAGCATCCTTCTACTTGTTCGCCGGGCTCGCAAGCTTTGGATGGGGCAGTTTATTCGCCTTGATCCTGCTGACGCTGGAAGCGCCGTGCATCACGCTGTTCCTCGCCGCCTTCGCTTCGAACAAGGTGGAGGGCCTTGCGCTCTCCAAGCTATGCGGCTTGTTATTCGCTGGACCAGTCATCGCGAGCTTCGTCCCGCTCCCTTGGCAGTACGCAGCAGCATGGCTGCCGACCTTCTGGCCCGCCAAGGCGTTTCTTGCCGACCTGAACGGCGAGCCGGTTCGCGCCGCCATCCTATTCGCGATTGGGCTTGGGCTGCATCTGATTCTTCTACGCAGCTTAGTACGCGTCTTCCTGCGAAGAATCGATTAGCTTAACACCGAAAACGACCGCTCCTGTCACCTCAGGAGCGGTCGTCTGTCTAGTTATCCCATTGCACGCGTAGCAATAATCGGTATCTCATCATCGCCAAGATAAACTCCTCATAGAAGTCCTGCCGCACAATGAATTGGTACTCGTGATTTTTGTACACGTAAGAATACACATCGCTTAATATCGCATTTTGCTCGAAACGCTGTTGAACCCGCCGGACCGCCGCATCGATCGCTTCGCCTCCCAAGGCGCGTATGCGGAATTCCGTGTCCTGCTCATTGGCGCTCTCGTGAATCTCGATGATCGCCCGATCGTACGTGTAAGTTAACATATCGAACCCATCCTTTCGACTACATAAGATACCTAACATAAATGTAAATGCTCGACAGCACGATAGAGATAAGCATCAGCGGAAAGCCGATCTTCAAATATTTCATGAAGGAGATCGGATAACCTTCCTTGCCTGCGAGCCCCGCGACGATCAGGTTGGCGCTGGCCCCGATCAATGTTCCGTTGCCGCCGAGACACGCTCCAAGCGCAAGGCTCCACCACAACGGCTCCAAGTTCGCCATCCCCATCGCGCTCATCTCTTGAATCAACGGAATCATCGTGGCGACGAACGGGATATTGTCGAGGAACGCCGACGCAATGGCGCTAAGCCATAAGATCAACATCGAGGTCAGCAGCGGATCTCCGCCCGTCAGCTCAATCGCTTGCTCTGCGAGCTTCGCGATCACACCCGTCTCGACCAGCCCTGATACGAGCACGAACAGACCGATGAAGAAAAAGAGCGTCGTCCATTCCACATGTTGCAAGGCTTCTTCGAGCATATGCTCGCCCGTCAGCAGCAGGAGCAGGAAAGCCCCAGCGAGCGCAACCGTCGCCGACTCCAGATGAATGAGCTGGTGCAGGAAGAATCCGATAATCGTCAGCCCGAGCACCGTCAGACATTTGTAGAGCAGCTTCCGATCCGTAATCATCGTATGCTCATCCATCTCCATAATGCGCTGCTGCAGCTCCGGCGTCGATTGAATTTTCTTCCCGAACATCCAGAGGAATAGCGGCAAGTATGCGATTAGAATAATGATGGCAATCGGAGCCAAATTACTGATAAAGGAGACGAAGGTTAACTCCTTCACCGCACTCCCGATCATGATGTTCGGCGGATCCCCGATCAGCGTGGCTGTACCGCCCACGTTCGATGCAATAATCTGTGTAATAAGGAACGGGATCGGATTAATCCGAAGCTGTCTCGTTATGCTAAGCGTCACCGGCACCATGAGCAATACGGTCGTGACATTATCGAGAAATGCCGAGCTCACAGCCGTAATCACGACGAGCGCGATCATGATACGTCTCGGCTTCCCTTTGGCAATCTTGGCCGCCTTGAGCGCAATGTACTTGAATAATCCCGTCTTCGCCGTAATCCCTACAATGATCATCATCCCGACGAGCAATCCAAGCGTGTTAAAATCAATATGATGGATCGCCGTGTCTTGATCCACAATTCCGAGCGCGACCATGAGTACAGCCCCGATCATCGCAAGAATCGTTCGATGAATTTTCTCCGAAATGATGAGTCCGTAAATGACTAGAAAGATCCCAATCGCCCAAATCGCTTGTTGTTCCATATCTCCTTTTTCCCCCTATCCACGCTTATAGTTTACATAATTTACCAATTTATGCAAACAAAAAGAGCCTGTTGATGACAGGCTCCTCCGAACATGCGTGTATGCAATTTAAGTCTTTAGATACATTAAATATACAGGGTTTCCTCATCCGTGTAAAGAAAATCCAGCGATTTTCCTTCTATGTCATTCACGGAATGAACCATACACCCCGTTAATCTTCGCTTGCATCTTGCCGCTTGGGTCGGTCATCAGCGGCACATCCGCCGCCGCCCGTTTCGCCGGTCGATTCACCAAATAAATGCCAACGCCGGTACAGAGCCCACCCGCAATCACATACCCATGAATCGTCTCGCCTAAGATGAACGCACCCGACAAGACACCGAACAACGGTACGAGAAACATGAACGTGCTGGCCTTCGAAGCACTGTAATGCTTCAGCACATAGAACCAAGGCAAGAATTGAAAGATCGAGCTGAAGCAGACCATCCAGATAAGCACGGCCAAGACGAGTCCGAGTGAATTGCCGCTGCTGCTCGCTAAGTGAAGATAAGGCTGCTCCAAGGTTATACTCGCCAGCAGGAGCACGATCCCTGCGAATAGCATCTGATAAGCCGTTAACACCCACGTATCCATCGCCCGGCTCCAACGGGACGCGACTAGCGTGCCGAAGCCCCAGAACATTCCGGCGAGCAGCGCATAGATTGTCCCTTCATTCATCTGCATATTGAAGTTCTGCGTGACGACCACGCCCATAAATCCGATGACGACGCCCGCCCACTGCACTGCGCGATAACGCGATCGAAAGAAAAGAAACGCGAATAAAATCGTCCAGATCGGATTGGTCGACGATAGGATCGCCGACGTGCTCGCGGAAATCGTATGCAGACTCAAATAAATGAACGTCATGACCAAAATTGTCTGAAAGAGACTGACCCCGGCGACTTGCAGCCATTGCTTCGCGCTCTGCGGATGTTTTCGACGAATGACAAAGGGCATCAGGAGCAGACCTGAACCCAAGAACCGGATCGCGAGCAGAAGGAAGGGAGAAGCGACATGCAGACCCAACTTCGCCATCGTATAATTCAACCCGCCGACCACTGTTGTCAGTAGAATACAACATGCTATCATTCCTTTATTCATCAACGCTCCTCATTTCTGTTCCATCATTTTTCTTGATTTTACAAGCGAATAATCATCATGTAAAATGAAAATAAAAGATGTTAAAAATCACTTTTTCTGATGGATAAGGAGCGATGAAGCCCATGGAAAGCGGAGATTTGCGAATATTTCAAGCGGTGGCGCGCGAAGGCACGATCACGAAAGCCGCGAGTGCGCTCGGGTATGTGCAGTCGAACGTGACAGCCCGCATCCAACAGCTGGAGCAGGAGTTGAACACATCCCTCTTCCATCGGAGCAAACGCGGCATGATCTTGACGGCGGCGGGCCAGACGCTGCTGGGCCATGCGGACAAGATTCTCTCGCTGCTCGATACAGCACACAAGCAGATGCTGGATAACGATATCCCGAACGGCGCCTTGAAGTTAGGCTCCATCACGACGACAGCCGCGGTCCATCTGCCTTCGATCATGTTGAATTACCGCAGGCAATATCCCGATGTGAAGCTGTCGCTGCTCAGCTCTATCACGAATGAGTTGGTCGAGAAGGTGCTCCGCTATGAGCTGGACGGCGCCTTCGTGAACGGGCCTTTGCCTAATGCCGAGCTCGAACAGATCCCTGTCTTCTCGGAAGAGCTCGTGCTCATCTCCGAACCCGGCGCTAGCCACCTCAGCGAAGTATTGTCCGAGCCGATGCTGTTCTTCAACGACCGATGTTATCACCGCGGCACGATGGAGAGCTGGCTGCGCGAAGAAGGGCTACCCATTCCCGAAGTCATGGAATTCGGCACCTTGGAAGCGATTCTTGGCGGCGTCGCCGCCGGGCTCGGCACGACGATCGTCCCTCAGTCCGTCATCCGGCGCTATGAGATGGAAGGCACGCTGCAAGCTCATCAGCTTCCGGAACATTACCGCCATTTGACGGTACAATTCGTGTATCGGCGGGACCATTTCAAGACGAGCGCCTTTAACAAATTCATAGCATTGTTACAGCCAAAAGAGCCAAAAGCCTGAAGCTGCGCGAGATGCGCTCCTTCAGGCTTTTGCTTCATGATCAGGCACGGTTATAATCACGCGGGCGCCGCCTTCGGCGCGGTTGCCGGCTTCGATCTGTCCACCGTGCTTCTCCACCAGCAGCTTCGCCGTATACAACCCAAGTCCGGAATGGCCTTGGGGCTGAGAGCGTGATGAATCGCCGGAATAGAATTTATCGAACATACGCCGCAGATCTTGCGGACGGAAGCCTGGCCCCGTATCCTTCAGCTCGAGGATCACCTGCTTCTCCTCGATGTCAATCGACCATGAGATACTCCCCTCCGCTGGCGTAAAGCGCAAACTGTTCGTGAGCACATTATCAAGCACTTGCTCTAACCGCGCTGTATCCAGCTGCAATAGCGTTTCTTGATCTTGCCTTCGGTTCATGTAGGAGAAATAAAATGCAATGCCTTTCTCCTGACATAACAGCTCATATTCTTCTTTCTTCCTTTCACAGAAGGCCCGTACATCCGTCAGCCGATAATGCAGTGTAAAATCCGGCGTATCGATTTTGTTCAGGAACAACAGTTCCGTAAGCATCTTGTCTGCGCGCTGCGTACTGTTCTGAATCGTCACCAAGTACTTCGCCAATCGTTCCGGATGCCGCGTCCCGCTCTCAATCAGATTGTCCACATGACCTTGGATGATCGTGAGCGGCGTACGCAGATCATGGGCAATCGCAGAGATCATATCTCTCCGCTCCTGCTCCAGCTTCCATTCCCGCTTCAAGGATTGTTCCAGTGCGATCCGCATCTCTTCAAAAGCATCCGATAGCTCGACCAGTTCCTTCGAACCGCCCGCACCCGCGACAGAGAAATCCAGATCATTCTGCTGAATGCGCCGTGCTCCCCCGATAATACGTGCAATCGATGGCTCGAGCCGTCGCCCTAATCTTCGCGCGAATAGGAAGGAGAACAACACGATGAAGAAAAACGGCGCGATCAAGCTGCTTAGAACAAGCGCAATGACCAACCCGTTGCCCGGGTTGTTATCGGACATGCTGAGACTGTATCGAAGCACGAGCATTCCCTTCAACTGCTTATCTCGACCAAGTATCGGGTAGTAATGGATATACTTGCCCCCGCTCTTTTCATTTCGATTCAGCTTGCTCACGAGATCTGCCGGGCCGTTCACGAAGGACTGCCCTTTCCAGCCGTAAACGATGTTCCCGCTCAGATTCACGACCTGATACTGCATCCCTTTCACCGGAATGATACGTTCCAGCGCCTCCTGCATCTGCGGAGACAACAACGCGTCCTGGTGCTGGTCAACGTAGCTTAGAATCTCAGGAATCTTCTGCTCATAATAATTGGCTGGGAGAATGCGATGGCCTGTCTGCTGGATCAGTACAAACAGCGTTACACCCCATACCAGCATCGAACCGATGAAGCTATAGAGCAGGACAAGGGTAAATGCGCCCATGAACTGTCTGCGCAAGGGTCTACGATTTGCCTTTACTTCTTCCTGTCGAATTTGTATCCTACCCCCCATACCGTTGTCACGAAGGTCTCCTCTGGTGCCGCATGCACGAGCTTCGCGCGAATATTTTTGATATGTTCCGTGACCGTTGCGGCGTCTCCTTCGGCGTCAACCCCCCAGATTCTCTCATAAATTTGCTCTCGTGAGAAGACTTGATTCGGGTGCATGAAGAGCAGCTTGAACAACTCGAATTCCCGACTCGTCAGCGGAATCGGAAGGTTCCGATAGAATAGCTGCAGGCTGTCCAAATCCAGCGTCAGGTCTCCTTGATGCAGCAGCTTCGGCTGATGGTCAAGGTGGCTCCGCTGCTCCCGTCGCAGATGCGCCTGAATTCTTGCCTTGAGCTCCTGCATGCTGAATGGTTTCACGATATAATCATCGCCGCCGACGGCGAGACCTTGAATCCGATCGGCTTCGCTCGAGCGTGCGCTTAAGAACAGAATTGGGCAGGAGACCCGGTCGCGTATCGCTTGACATACCTCCAGCCCATCCAGATGCGGCATCATCACGTCCAGAATGATCAGATCAGGTATCTCCCGCAGTTGATCGAACACCTCTTGGCCATCATACGCGACAGATACCTCATACCCTTCGTCCTGCAACGCATCGCACATGAATGCGACGATATCCCGCTCATCATCGGCGATTAATATTTTCCCCTTCATTTCACGTTATCCTTTCTTGAACGATCAATCTCGTGTGATCCTCCCATTGTACCTGCTTGCGTGCCAAAAATCCCCCAGCCGTAACACGCGCAGTGTTCACGACAGGGGGAGTGATCAATTTTCCACGGAACCGAATTAGAATTTCGTTGTTGGTTCCTTTACTTTATCGAAGACGATGATACCGTCGAATTGCTCTTTCGGGACGAATCGCATCGACATCGGCATAATGATCTCGGACGTCATGCCATCCTCAGCTGCATAGATCGGTTTGAACATCCATGCGTTGTTCTGGTTCGGAGACTTGTGCTTCGACAGATCCGCAAAGGCAATCTTATAGCCGCTTCGCATCATCAGCTCCTCCAGACTTCCCTTCGGCATCGGCTTAATATCGAAGACTTTCTGCGTCGTAATCGTGCTGGCCTTGCCGCTGTTCATATACAAACCAACCACATAAGCTTGATCTTTCAGCTTCTTATGAAGCAGTTCACCCATGCTGGTAAAGCTGCCGATCCATTTCCCCTGCTCTTTCGTCTGAATTTTGGACGTATTTTTCGCTAAATGATCGTTATGCGCCCATAAAATCACTTTTTTGCCGGGATACATCACTTTCATTAGCCACTCGACGTTGTCCGCCATGATCCGGTCGCGGAATTCATAGCTTTCCTTCGTATCGTACGTCCCCATCTCGATGAACTTAACGCGATCTTCGAGCGTCTTGACCGCGATATCCACCATATGTGGGTTGGCTGGGTAAGCCGCCGCGAGCTCATCTTTATGTTCCTGAATGAACTGGATCAATGCTTTGTATTTCGGTTCGTAGGCGTCCTTGACCTTCTTGATCTCTACCTTCGCCTCCGGATGGCTGTCATCCATGCCGTATTGGTTGAGCACCTTATAGAAATCCGTCATCGCTTGCATTTCGAAGTTGAAATAGCTCTCGCCTTGCTCCTTGTCCACTTTGGCAATCCAACCGGCAATGAACTGCGTTAGATAACCCGAAGTGAATTGCATGTCATAGCCTGCGAGATACAGCGGATCTTTAGTGCCCTGCTGCTTCTTAATGTAATCGAATAAGTTCAACGTCTCCTTGGAATGCCAGATTGGGAAAATCGAACGCTGCATCATCTCCGCCGAGGTCCATGTGCCTGCATTCTCGTTTGTCATGAAGGCATCTCCAAGACCCGATTCAAATGCGATCACGTCAAAATCCAGCTCTTCGTGCAAATATTTGATCAGTCTTGTCTTCATGCTGCTATATTCCGCGACACGATGAAAATTCTCGCCGAGACTAACGACGGTCTTATCCTTCAAAATCGGTTTAAGGAACGCCAAGTCTTTGTAATCCGACGACGTTAACGATGTAATCTCCCTTATATTTTCCTTCATCCCCGCATTTTTCTGGGGAGCTGCCGATGCGGATGCGCCTACGGGAGATAGGACGAGCGAAAATGCCAGGCTCAGAACCATAAGTCCTGTTAATCGTTTGGTTGCTTGCATGTTGAATATTCTCCTCCTTGAAGTCCACTTTCGTTACTCTCTTACCTGCAGAGACATCGTAACAGGAACTTCTAAGGAATCTATAAAGACAACGAATTTCTTCAATGTGCGTGACAGACCCGCTTCTTTACGAACCGTACCGCCATATAGATGACGAGCAGGATCATTCCGATATTGATTGCGTAATCGGCTAGATTTAGAATGCCTTTCCCCGAGCGGGATACGATAAAGTCCGTGACCTGGCCGAAGACGAGTCGGTCAATGCCGTTGCCGATCGCCCCACCGACCAAGAAGCCTGCGATCATATCCGGGAATCGCCCGTGCCAAGCCCCTATACGCCGATAGATCAACACCCCGATTACGAACAAGACGGCGATCAGCCCGAATAACCAGGCGTAGCCTTGGAAAAGACTGAAGGCCATCCCGCTATTCTCATAATGCGTAATCTCCCATCGCCCGAGAAATACGCTATCTCCAATATCTACATGCATTCGAATCCAAATCTTCGAGAGTTGATCGATCAATGTGACGACGATCGCGACGATATAGAACCACATGATGTCACCTGCTTTCTAGACTCTAATGTGAACAGGCTTAATCATAGCCATGTGCTCATCATACTACAAATTGGTTGGTACCGAAAAATAGAGGCACTCCCGATGTAGTGCCTCAGGCTGTCGATACTTTACATATAACTCATTACGACACCATGTTAGTAGTTACAATAAGAATAAATGATGGTGACAATATATTGCGTTCCAGTCAAGTTTTAGTTAAACAAAACCATATATATCGTCTGCTCGCCTTCATTTTTTTGTAAAATAATGAAAGAAAACGCAGATTTCTTGTGTCTAATGGCTGAGAGGAGGATGGGGGAATGATTTCTATGACGGCACCTGATCGAAATGAAGAGCCAGACCTGCAAAGATTGATATCGGATTATGGGAATTCCCTGCTTCGTATGTGTTTCCTGTATCTCAAGGATATTCGCTTAGCAGAGGATGCCGTTCAGGATACTTTTGTAAAGGTCTATACAAGTTACTCTCAATTTGAAGGGAAATCTAGTGAAAAGACATGGATTATGCGTATAGCAATCAATATCTGTAAAAATTATCTGCGCAGTTCATGGTGGAGACGAATTGATGGATCGGTCATTCTTGAGAATATACCTGCAGAAGTGCATGACGTTGAAGATGACACACTTCTATACCAGATCATCAAGCTGTCTTCGAAATATAAGGAAGTGCTTCTTCTGTATTACTATCAAGATATGAAAATTCGTGAGATCGCAGAGGTGTTACAAATACCAGAATCCACAGTCGCCGTAAGATTGAAGCGAGCAAGGGAATCGTTAAAAGGGAAATTGAAGGGCTGGTGCGAAGATGCGTAGTGATAGCAATCTTAAGAATATCATTGATGCTAGATTAGCCGAATTGACCGTCAGTCATGATCTGGAAGATAGAATACGATGTGCTTCTTTACATAAGAAAAGATATCTTCAAAAACCATGGACTGTTGTCATTATTGTATGTATCTGTATCATGATTTCGATACCTGCGATGGCGTCCAAAATCCCTGTATTCCAGGATCTTGTTCAGATGATTGACCCAGCACTGGCTCGATTTCTTCAACCTATAGAATTGGTTTCTGAGGATAAGGGAATCCAAATGGAAGTTGTCGCTGCCATGAGCGATGGTGAGACTGCTATCGTTTATATAACACTGCAAGACTTAACGGGTGATCGAGTAGATCGAACCGTAGACTTGTACAATTACTCGATTGACGATGCCAACATATTCTCGCATGAGCTTGTCGATTATAACGAGAAGACAAAAAAGGCAACGATACGAATGATTGCGAATGGCGGACATCAATTGAATGGGAAAAAAGTGACGATTCGTATAAGTTCATTTCTGAGCGGTAAAGATGATTACGGGCAAATTGCTACGGACATTAAACTTACCGATGTCGTACATGAAACCCCAAAAACGATGAAACTTGATATGAGCAATATCCCTGGAGGCGGTGGTGAGTTATACTCTGAATTCGAGAAAAGGGGTACCGTTGATATCTTGAAAGTTGACGAGAAAACAGTTGCCTTACCTCCTATAGATTTTGCGCAGATATCTAATATTGGCTTTGTTCAAGGGAGACTTCATATTCAGTTAAAATGGAAAGAAAGTATCGATGATCATGGATCTTTATATCTTTTGAACGCAAATGGTGATCGTATTGATCCTAGCAACCTATACTTTGGCGTCGATGAGCAAGGAAACATAGGGTATGGACGGCAATATATCGAGTATATTTTTGATGTAAATCCATCCCAGATTTCCAATTATTCTTTACATGGCTCTTTCATCAGAAATAAAAAATACACGGAGGGGAAATGGGCAGTAACTTTCCAAATCGAAGCAGAAGATCCCTCGAAAAAAATCGCTCGGAATATTGACCTTGGGCATTTGAAGTTAGATCATATTATCATTCAACCGACGGGAATCCGCATGAATGGGAATATGACAACCCCAGATCAGGTCGTAGTTGAAATGACGATGAAGGATGGCAAGAAAGTCTCATACAATCATGCTGTAGCTCAGGGGGCTAAAGGGAGTTTGAGTGTGAAATACTTCCCAACCTCTCCGGTTGATTTGCAAAATATGAAAGAAGTCCGTGTGAATGGGGAATTGATCACATTTGAATGATGTTGAATAAAGGCACTCCCGAAGGAGTACCTTTTTCCTTTTGTGTATTATTCATCTTCCTTAAAAATCGGACGAATGACGAACTCGCAGGCAAATGCCTTCTCATCGAGACGGTACTGCTGCTGCAGCTCCGGACCGCAGGATCGCGATCCGACGCCGCTCACTTTGTAATCCAGATGAACGATCGTCTCTTCACGGCGAACCAAATCGTACGTATGGCGCGCAGCCGTCAGATCTGCTGGCGTGTAGTGGGAGGCATTGAAGGAGAACGGCTCGCTTGAGGCCAGATGTAGACCCATACCCAGCTCATTCGAGACGCGCGCCCATTCGGTACCATACCGTGATCCATGCTCCTGCGGCATGACGTACGCCTCATACATATCGTCCACCGTTAACAGATATTTTCCTCTACGCACGCTCTGCCGCTTGTCGATGTAGCTCTCATGCGGTCCAAAGCCGAAGTATTCAACTTCTTCCGTCCCAGCAGGCATCGTGAGTTCAAGCCCGAACCGCGGCAGGAATGGTAACTCCTCACGCACCTTCACTTGAACCTCGACCTTCACCTCACCAGCCCCGTCGATCGTCCATACCGCATCCCCATGCAGGAATGGCGTCCGAATATAGGCGCCTAACGAGAAGGATACGCGCACCGTGACTTGCGTCGGATCCGGTTGTTCCCATGTGCTGCCATACACCTTCATCTGCACCTTATCGTAGCCTTCACGGGACCATTCATGACGTGGATCATTATCGACTGGCGCTCGCCAGATATTATACTGAACAGGCTTCGATAACAGCTTCACGCCATGCTTGCTCATCGATTGTATCACGCCGCCTTGCAAGTCGAAGGCATGCTGGAAATGAAGACCGCGGATGGTCAAATATCCTTCCTCCTCGGTTACCGCAACAGCTCCGGATTGATGTGGCAGCAGAGCCGCAGCTGGAGCAGGTGTCTCGCTGAATGAGAACGATCCGAACGTCACCTCATGGCCCATCGGCGCCCATACATTCTCCTGCGTCTGCCAGATGGACACAGAGAGGTACGTGCCGCGGTCTTCTGCATGCTGAGACAGTGCATAGGGCAGCTGTACCTCGACGGCCGTCTGCGGCGCAGCCTCCAACTGCCAGATCTGACCTTGCTCCAGCACGCGGCCTTCTTGCTCGACCTTCCAATGCAGCGCAAGATGCGATAAGTTCGTGAAATCGTATCGGTTCGTGATTTGGAGCAATCCTCGGGATACATCTACAGCTTCCAGCGTCACAGGCGCGATGACCTGCTTCAGCTCGAGCAGACCGGTGTGCGGCTTCCGATCCGGCGTAACTAAGCCGTCAATGCAGAAGTTGCCGTCATTCGGTTGATCGCCGAAATCACCGCCGTAGGCATAATAATGCTGCCCGTCCGGCGTGACCGCAGCGATCCCATGGTCGCACCATTCCCAGACACAGCCGCCCATCAGCTTCGGATATTGATAGATTAAGTTCCAGTAATCCTTCAAGTCACCCGGTCCGTTCCCCATCGCATGCGAGTATTCGCAGAGGAAGAACGGCTTGGTCTTCGTCTCATCGAGCGCATACGCTTCCGTATCCTGAATCGAAGGGTACATGACGCTCTTCACGTCCAAGCATTCAACGCTTGTGTTGTGGTCGCCGAACGGCGCCTCTCCCTCATAATGCACGAGGCGGGAATCATCCCTGCGCTTCGTCCATTCCGCCATGGCGACGTGGTTCACGCCATAACCCGACTCGTTACCGAGAGACCAGATGATGATCGACGGATGGTTCTTATCCCGCTCCACCATACGAACCATACGATCCACGTAAGCTTCCCGCCAGGCAGGGTCAGCCGACAACCAGTGCGGTTTGCCTACGGCGCCAACGCCATGGGCTTCGAGGTCCGCCTCATCTACAACGTAGAATCCAAATTGATCGCAAAGCTCGAGGAACCGCGGATCATTCGGATAATGCGAGGTCCGAATCGTGTTCACATTGTGCTGCTTCATCAGCTTCAAATCTTGGATCATGTGATTGATCGGGATCGTCTGTCCCAGCTTTGGATGCGAATCGTGGCGATTCACCCCTTTGAGCTTGATCGCCTTGCCGTTGACCATGAACACGCCGTCACGAATTTCAACCTTGCGGAAGCCAACGCGAACGAGCATCGTCTCTGTTCCGTCATGCAGATAGAGCTCATAGAGGTAAGGTTGCTCCGCGTTCCACAGCGTTGGATGCGCGACTTCCAGTGCGAGCATCCCTTGACCGTCGATATTCGTCGTGCCGGAAGCGACGAGCGTGCCGCTTGCATCCAACAACTGCGCGGTCACCGATACGCCCCCAGTCGTCTCTACATCAATGCGCAAGGTCGCATGGGCGAAGTCGGACGCGAGATCCGTCTTCACGAATACGTCGCGAATGTGAGCCTTCTCGCGAGAGAGTAAATAGACATCCCGATAAATGCCCGAATAGCGCCATGCATCCTGGTCTTCCAGGTATGTACCGTCGCACCATTTCAAGACGAGCAAGGTCATGCGGTTCTGACCCGGTCTAACGTATGCGGACAAATCGAACTCCGCCGGTATGCGGCTGCCTTGGCTGTATCCGACGAACGCCCCGTTCACCCATAAGTAGAAGCAAGAGTTCACGCCCTCGAATACGACGTACGTCTCCTTCTGGTCCCACTGCGCCGGCAGTTGGAAATCCCTGACGTAGACCCCGGCCGGGTTCTGATCCGGAACGAAAGGAGGATCGCATGGAATCGGATAATTGACATTCGTATAATGCATCTGATCATAGCCATTCGTCTGCCAACAAGATGGCACGATGAGATCATCCATCCCGAGCACATCCGCATCCGCCGCAAAGAATTCACCCTGAACGTCTTGTACACTAGCATAATATTGAAATTTCCAGCTTCCGTTCAGCGTCTGATAGGAAGGGGAATGTCCTCGTTTCCCTTGCTTGGCGCTTGCCGCATCCGAGTAAGGAATATAGTGCGCCCGAGCAGGCATCCGATTGATTTGCAGCACATCGAGATTTTCCCAGTATTTTGTAAGCGATGTCATAAGAGCACTCCTTCGATTCGATTTGCTCTTATTATAGAGTTGAGGTACCATCAATTCATAGGAACCAAAACGGACAAAACATCGTACAAAATGGACATAAGAAGATAAGCCTAAGGAGGAACTACATGCGAACACTGCCCTTGCGTAGCAATATGCGTCGAGATATCGAATTCGATATTCCATTCTCTGTCTATACAGTCGGTACGGACGTTCAAATTCCGATTACGCGGCTAAGCGGATTCTCCGCCAAGCAAATGCTATTCACCTTCTCCGGCACGGGGCGATTCCGTAAGCTCGGACAGGACAAATGGGACATTCTAGACCCCGGCACCTGCGTATACATTCCGGAAGGCATGCCGCATGAGTATGTATCCTTAAAAGGGGAAGCTTGGCACGTGGGGTATGTCACTTTCGTGGAGAGACGCGAGGGGATGCTCGCAAGCTGGGGCTACGGCTCGTCGCTAACCTATACCCGCCTATCAGATATCGATAATATTTTCCCACTCCTGGAGCGAATCTGGGTTAACTCCGGTGCGCATGAAAATCCGTGGTTAACCACGGAGGTATTATTCACGCTCTTCCTTGAGATTAAGCGGCAGCATCAATTGTTCCAAGTCGGCGACACGCCGATGTTCCACAGCAGGCTGAATCGCTATCGAGAATCTGCCGTTGAGAGCGCCGTCCGATTCCTGCACGATCATTTGAACCGTCCGATTACAATGACACAAGTTGCAACCCATGTCGGCTATTCACAAAAACAGCTCACACGCTTATTTCGCGAGGAGCTAGGTCAGACGCCTTTGCAATATTTGCAGCAGATTCGGATGCAGACGGCATTAACATTATTAAATGAACATACGGATATGACAATTCGCCAAGCAGCGGCTTATGTCGGGATGGAGCCTACTTATTTCACAAGGCTCCATCGCCGCATGTATGGCTGCGTTCCGTCAGAGCGCTGAACTCATTTCGGAAGCCATACCCGGAATGTCGTGCGTTCGGCATCGCTGCTGACATGAATCTCGCCTTCGTGGAGATCCATGATGCTCTTCGCAATCGCAAGTCCTAGACCAGAGCCGCCCGAATACTCAGACCGGGATTTCTCCACCCGATAGAAGCGGTCGAAAATATTCGGAAGATCAATGGCCGGAATCCCTCCCCCATAATTCGTTATCTCAACGATGGCTGCTCGTTCTGTATCCCACAGGTGGATATCCACGTATTTGCCCTCCTGACCATAGTTCAGCGCATTAGAGATCAAATTCTCGAATACGCGAACGAGCTTCCTGCCATCGGCCGGGACGATTGGATGCGCGGCTTCATAGTGCTGTCTAGATTCCATCTCGGCCTGTTTGAGCTGCGGCGCGAACTGAACGACCAACTGATCGAGCATTTCGGCCAAATTGATAGGCTCTTTCTGCAGACTCATCCCCTTGTTCTGCATGCGCGTAAACTCGAACAAATCATTGATTAACTCATGCAGCCGTTTCGCTTTATCATGGACAATTTGAGTGTAGTAGCGAAGCTCCACTTCATCCCGATATTTATCGCCGTTAATCAAATTAAGATAGCCGAGAATCGAGGTCAACGGCGTACGTAAATCATGGGAGACGTTGGTGACCAGATCATTCTTGATCTTCTCCGCCATCCGTTCCTCCTCCATCGATTTCTGTGCTTGAAAGACAATATTGTTAATACTCATGGCCAGATTGCCAAGTTCATACGAATCAACAACTTCCACCTGCTTGTGGAAATTGCCCTCGGCGATATGGCGTACCTCTCCAATCATATGGTGAATTCGCATCGTGAAATATCGTTTTTTTTCATGGCGATAACAGAGAAACAAGCACCCTCCGAAAAGGATGATTAACATCGCAAGAAAGATAACTTTCCGCGGAATAAATCGCAGAACCACGTCCGCAACCCCGCGGAACACGCCTAGTTGATCATACAAGTTGTATATATATTCAGGGATCAGGTAGCTCGCGGCCATCACCACGAATATCGAACCCACGAAATATACTAAAATTCTCATCACGGACAGATTGCGCAGCACAGCCATTGGACTACTTCTCAATTTTATAACCTACTCCCCATACGGTCTGGATGAACGTCTCTCCCGGTGCAGCCGCTTCAAGCTTATCGCGAAGGTTGCTGATATGTACCATCACGGTCTTGTTCGACCCTGCCCCTAATTCATTCCATACGCGCTCGAATATTTCTTCGGAACTAAACACACGGCCCGGGTTACTCGCCAGCAAATACAAAATATCGAACTCGAGCGACGTGAGCTTCACGACCGTTCCATCCACGCTGACCGTATGGCTATCTTTATTAATTTCTAAGGATTGAATCCGAATCGAGCTGCCCTCCGCTTGTGCGGATTGTTGATAATTCGCTCGCCGCAGCAGTGCTTTCACGCGAGCCGTTAATTCGAGCGGATTAAACGGTTTAATCATATAATCGTCCGCGCCGGTCATCAGACCAAGGATCTTATCCATGTCCTCCACCTTCGCACTCAGCATCAGAATGGGAATGTTGCTCTTCTTGCGCACCTGCCTGCACACTTCCATTCCATCCATTTTTGGCATCATAATATCGAGGATCAAGAGGTGGAACGCTACACTCTCCATCTTCTTCATGGCTTCTTCGCCATCATGCGCTTTATGGATGGTGTACCCTTCATTGCGAAGGTACACCTCGATTAGCTCAGCAATCTCTTTATCGTCATCGACGATTAACACCGTTGTGCTCACACCCATTGCTCCTTTATCTCTTTTGCTTTTACTATTATGGAACGAAACGTGGGGATGTAGACCGAGTCAAACCCCATCGCGAATAGCTTCTGCGTCTCGATGAACCGGGTATCGGAATCCTGCGCACCCATAACGACCGAGATCAACCGGCGGCCATCTCTCGCCGCGGTACCGGTGAAGCAGTAGCCCGCTTTATTCGTGAAGCCTGTCTTCAATCCGTCTAATCCTTCAGCAGCTAATTCAGGGTCCTGCAGCATATGGTTCGTGCTGCGTACCCGCTCGCTGCTGAATTTCATCGTATACTCCGGCAAGCTCGTCGTCTTGAGCACTTCCGGGAAATCCTTCAGCAGCGCCTTAGCCAGCTTACCGAGGTCCTTCGCCGTCATCTGCGTCGCCTGATCACCATCCGTTAATCCGGACGCGTTAATGAAATAAGAGTTTTTCAACCCGAGTTCCAGTCCCTTTTGATTCATCTCGGCGGCAAAACGTTCCTCGTCCCCCGCGATATATTCCGCCAGCGCCACCGCCGCGTTATTCGCCGAAGGAATCAGCATCGCGACATACAGGTCACGTACGGTTACACGATCACCGGATCGCAAATCGATGCGCGCACCTTCAACGTTTGCTGCATGCTCGGTAATCGGTACTTCGTCATTCCAACTGATCTTCCCTTCATGCAGCTGCTCGAGGACCAAATACTCCGTCATCATCTTCGACATGCTTGCCGCCGGCAGCGGCGTGTCCGCATTTTTCTCGAAGATAACCTCACCTGACTTCGCATCGATGAGTAAAGCGGCTTGTGCTTCTATAGTAGGTTCAGTGATATGTTTAAGAAATAATACGGTACAAATCGCGGAAACGACGGATAATCCGGTCATTAGTCTAATCTTCATCATGTTCATGCACTCCTATCTAACAGATTACTGCTAGTATAAAGAGCGGAGTCTAAGAGAACAGAAAGAAAAGATTAAGAATTTATAAGGATTTGCATAAAGTTCTTTTTTATGGACCCTGACTTGCACACACCTCCTTATTTTAACATTTCCACGAATGGCGTATTGGGAGAATAACTGCTTTTTTGCAGTTATTTTGCGAGTACGACTACTTTCTCACCAGATTAACTGCCTTTTTGCAGTTAATTCGTATGCTCGAGCTACTTTTTCTCCACATTAACTGCCTTTTTGCAGTTATTTCGCAAGCACGCCCACTTTCTCTCCGATTTAACTGCTTTTTTGCAGTTATTTTGCGAGCGCGCCTACTTTCTCTCCGATTTAACTGCCTTTTTGCAGTTATTTCGCAAGCACGTCCACTTTCTCTCCTCATTAACTGCTTTTTTGCAGTTATTTTGCGAGCGCGCCTACTTTCCCTCCGATTTAACTGCCTTTTTGCAGTTATTTTGTTCCACATCCTTATTCCAACAAGAACAAACCCACCTTGTGGAAGGTGGGTTGCACGCATCTATGCTTGATACAACTTCTTATACAGTTGATAAATCGCAGAAGATTCCCCCCAATATGCTGAGAGGCAGCAGGAAAGAAATGAGATAAGAGGCGATTAATTTGGGCCTCAGATTCAAATCCTGAAACCGCCTAGCCAATAATGGCACGACTCCCCATGCCCTTGCTTCCTTTTTCAATCGATCACACCTTGCCTCTTTGGGAATGGTGATGCAACAGCATGTTCATCGTCGATCGGAATGACCGCTTACATTTTACACTATTATACTGATGCATCTCCTAGGGGACAAGATGATTCGGACATTTATCACGTAGGTATATCGGACTGAATGCATGACAAAAAGAGCCGACTCGAGGAGTCAGCTCTAACCATTCGAAACCATCTTCAATCGTGGATGTGACTCCTCCTGCTGAACATATACGCGAGGAACGCGAGCCGAGATGCGGCATATCAGTTCATTTGTAATCGTGCCTGCGCGCGCTGCTAGCGAGGCCAGCGTGATCGATTGACCCTGGTCTTCGCCGACGAGCACGACCGTGTCGCCAGCGGATACGCCGTCGATCTCCGTCACGTCCACCATCAGCTGATCCATGCAAATCTTGCCTACGACCGGTGCATATTGCCCGCGGATCAACACTTCTGCGCCTTGGCCGGACAAGCTGCGCGGATAGCCGTCGGCATACCCGATCGGGATCGTCGCGATACACATCTCGCGCTTTGCGGTGTAGTCTCTGCCATAGCCGATCTCCGCTCCCTTCGGCACGGATTTAACCATGGCGATAGTCGACTTCAATTGCATCGCCGGCTTCAACTGCAGATCCTGCCGGATGTCCCCTGATGGTATCCCGAACATTAGCACGCCCGGACGCACCAGATCATATTGCATGTCCGGGTAATTGACGATTCCGGCGCTATTCTGCGCATGCGTTAGCCCGATGGAATAATCCTGGAGCTCATGCAAACATGTATCGAATCGATCTACTTGCATTTGCGTATAGGCTTCATCCTCAGGGTTCAATTCATCCGCGACTGAGAAGTGGGTGAACACCCCTTGGACATGCAGGCTCGCATATGCAAATATGGCTTTTATCGCATCCATCTCGTCATACGCTAGTCCAATTCGATACATCCCTGTATCGATCTTCACATGGACGGGAAAGCGGATATTGCGTCTCTCACCGTAGCTGTTCAGTTCCGCAGCATATTCTGGCGAGAACACCGTCTGCGTGATCTGATAGGAGGCGAGTTGTTCGAATCCCTCTGGCGGCGTAGCTCCAAGAATCAAGATCTCGCCTCGGATGCCGGATTGCCGAAGGCGAATGGCTTCATCCAGATTGGATACCGCGAATCGGACCACGCCAAGTTCCGTTAACCATTGAGCCGTCCGCACTGCGCCATGCCCATATGCATTGGCTTTGACGACCGCCATGATCTTCGTCTTCTCCGGAAGAATAGAGCGAATTCGCTCCAAATTATGTGTGATGTGGTCGAGATTGATTTCGGCCCAAGCCCGCCTTTGCAGCATAGGTTTTCCTCCTTACCCAGAAATGGGATACCGTAAACGACAATAAGAAAATGACAGTAAAATAAATAAGGCTGTTCGCCTTCAGAATCGGCAACTGACTAGAGAGCACTCGAACGCCGAGGATCATAGCCGGATGAATCAGATACAAAACCATACTGATGTCGGAAGCATAGGCATGAATCGGTTTGCCGGGTACGCGCAGCCTTAGCAGCACAATGAATCCGAACACGACCGTCGGGACGAGCATGACGTACATACTATCGTGTATCGGCCAGCCGAGAATACGCAGCAGCGCTGCTTCGAAAACCATCCAACCGAAGGAGAATAAGAGCCCGAACTCGCAGATAGCATCGGATAGTTTCCACTCCGGCAATTCCTTCGCCATGAGCGCACCGAGCGCCACGAACGGAAGTCCGAAGAAGAGCCCGTTGCGGCTGTATTCGAATACAGCCAAATACCCATCCACCATCTCATGCAGCACTGGAACCTGCGCCGTTAACCGATAGTAGGAATCAGCGAGCAATCCGATCAGATAGAGGACAAGCGAGACCGCGGCGATCTGCCGTAGCGACATGCGCTTCTGGGCATAATAGACGATCGCAATCGCGAACATCAATGCTGGCAAGAACCATAGATGATAGTACGTCCCCACGAAGAACACCTGCTGGATATATTGCTGAAGCCACTCCTTCGTGAACCCCTCATTCATCCAGACATAAATATTCACCGGTAAATAAATGACACTCCAGAGAAGATAGGTCGTACCGAGCTTCTTCATGTAATGCATGAACTGTACCTTTGATCTTGATTTCACGAAAAAATAATACCCTGCCGTAATGAAGAAGAAAGGGACCGCGATCCGCGCGATCACCCTTATCAGAATAAAGTTGCCGGTATCGGAATACGATTCGAGCGGGTCCGTATGGATACAGATCACCAGGATCGCCATGATCAGCTTGGTCACATCGAGTGCATGATCTCGCTCTTTCGTCATCTTCCTAAGACTCCCTTGCCAACTCGATTAACTGGTCGATCAATTCGCTATAGGATAAGCCTGCAGCCGCGATCATGGCCGGGTAACGACTAGATGCGGTGAAGCCAGGCATCGTATTAATCTCATTAAAAATAATCTCGCCTCCCGGTGTGATGAAGAAATCAACACGTGCTAGACCTCTGCAGCCTAGGACGCGGTATACTTCCATACCACGCTGCTTGACCGCTTCTAGCAACTCGGGCTGCACTCTGGCAGGCACATGCTGTTTGATCTCTCCGAGCAGATATTTATCGTCATAGTCGAGAAAATCGCGGCTCGGCTCAATCTCCCCGATCACGCCGGTGAACAATTCACCATTGCCGTAGACTGCGCAGCCGACCTCGATCCCTCGGACTTCCTTCTCCACGATCACTTTGTGATCGAACGTAAAAGCGTATTGAACCGCACGATCCAAGGCTTCCGCATCGAGCACCTTCGTAATGCCGACCGAGGAACCGGAGTTTGAAGGCTTCACGAATACTGGATAACCAAAGTGCTGCTCTACATACTGATCGATTCGCTCTGCTTCATAGGTTGTCTGCGTGACATAGAGATAGTCGGTCGTCCGAATGCCCGCACACTTCACGAGGTCTTGCGTGAAGGCCTTGTCCATGGAGACGGCGGAAGATGCCGTATCGCACCCGACGTACGGAATGCCTGACAATTGCAGCAAACCTTGGACGGTCCCATCTTCGCCATTCTTGCCATGCAGGACCGGGAACACGCAGTCCAACTGGACGTACTCATACTGCCCGTCATTATCCAGTAACAGAATACCCGGCCGTGTCGGGTCCGTTAGAATACCTGCCGGACGGCAGGAAGCATGGTGATGCCAGCTTCCATCCCGAATACGATCAATCCCGCCGATATAATGGAGCCATTTGCCTTCCTCTGTGATCCCGATGCACATCACTTCGTATTTGTCATGCGGTATATGTTCTATTACTGCCGCAGCCGATTGCAGCGACACCTGATGTTCTGTGGATTTGCCGCCAAAAAGGACAGCAACCTTCAATCGATTCATTTCTCATCTCTCCCATTCTTAACTCTTTGGTAACGACAGTATAAAGAATGGAATCTAAGAGAAAAGAAAGAAAAAGTAAAGTTTTTCATAAGATTACGGATCAGGATAACAAAAAAAGCTTGTCGTCATCTCTGTGGTAGAGAGGAACTGCAAGCTTAGTTGGAAATTGGATGATTTAGTCGGTCAGGAGAGGTGGAAGTTTAGCCACTAGGTGTGATGCTTTGACAGCTAACGAACCCGGGAAAGCATATTGGCCTTAAAAACTATATTTTTTCATTGTAACGAATCCAGGTAACCTTATTGGTGGGAATGGTGCGCCAACTTAAGCGATCATCATCAAATAGCGGGTTTAAGATTCGTTAGTCGCGGAAAAATCCAATTTGAACGCATATAAGTGTCCTACGATTCGTTAGCCGTAACAACAAAAAAAGCTTTAACGACATTTCATGTCATTAAAGCTTTATCTTATAAATAAATGGTCGGGATGACACGATTTGAACATGCGACCCCCTGGTCCCAAACCAGGTGCTCTACCAAGCTGAGCTACATCCCGAGAAAATGGCGCGCCCTAAGAGATTCGAACTCCTGACCTTTTGATTCGTAGTCAAACACTCTATCCAGCTGAGCTAAGGGCGCATATGAAGTTAAAATGGAGCGGACGACGGGAATCGAACCCGCGACCCTCGCCTTGGCAAGGCGATGCTCTACCGCTGAGCCACGTCCGCATATGAAGATGATCAAGCAAGTAAAATGGCGGAGCTGACGGGATTCGAACCCGCGGTCTCCTGCGTGACAGGCAGGCATGTTAGGCCTCTACACCACAGCTCCACAGTAAAAGAAAGATTCGCTTATTGTAGTGATATTGCGGGGACAGGATTTGAACCTGTGACCTTCGGGTTATGAGCCCGACGAGCTACCGAACTGCTCCACCCCGCGATAAGTTTCATGGTGACCCGTAGGGGATTCGAACCCCTGTTACCTCCGTGAAAGGGAGGTGTCTTAACCCCTTGACCAACGGGCCTTGCCTAACTCGCCCATATGTGAAGCATCGAATGGGCAAAAAAAAACCACAAAAGTGGTATCCGCTTGGCATCGTCCTACTCTCCCAGGACCCTGCGGTCCAAGTACCATCGGCGCTAGAGGGCTTAACGGTCGTGTTCGGGATGGGTACGCGTGGAACCCCTCCGCCATCGACACCAAACGGAATATCTTCAGAGTTTGATCTCTGAAAACTAGATACGAGATAATTTGCGTTATTAGAACCCTTACTCAGTACCGGGGTCCCCGAAAAGTAATCGGAATTACCTTCGAAGCCTCGCGTCACTTTTTGGGGTGTTTTTAGGATAAGCCCTCGACCGATTAGTATTGGTCAGCTCCACACATTGCTGCGCTTCCACCTCCAACCTATCAACCTCGTCGTCTTCAAGGGGTCTTACTAATTGGGAAATCTCATCTTGAGGGGGGCTTCACGCTTAGATGCTTTCAGCGCTTATCCCGTCCGTACTTGGCTACCCAGCGGTGCTCCTGGCGGAACAACTGGTACACCAGCGGTACGTCCATCCCGGTCCTCTCGTACTAAGGACAGCTCCTCTCAAATTTCCTACGCCCACGACAGATAGGGACCGAACTGTCTCACGACGTTCTGAACCCAGCTCGCGTACCGCTTTAATGGGCGAACAGCCCAACCCTTGGGACCTACTTCAGCCCCAGGATGCGATGAGCCGACATCGAGGTGCCAAACCTCCCCGTCGATGTGGACTCTTGGGGGAGATAAGCCTGTTATCCCCAGGGTAGCTTTTATCCGTTGAGCGATGGCCCTTCCATGCGGTACCACCGGATCACTAAGCCCGACTTTCGTCCCTGCTCGACCTGTATGTCTCGCAGTCAAGCTCCCTTATGCCTTTGCACTCTTCGAATGATTTCCAACCATTCTGAGGGAACCTTGGGGCGCCTCCGTTACTCTTTAGGAGGCGACCGCCCCAGTCAAACTGCCCACCTGACACTGTCCCCGAACCGGATCACGGTCCTAGGTTAGAACTCCGATACGATCAGGGTGGTATCCCAACGGCGCCTCCACCTAAGCTGGCGCTCAGGCTTCTAAGGCTCCCACCTATCCTGTACAGATCGTACCAAAGTCCAATATCAAGCTGCAGTAAAGCTCCATGGGGTCTTTCCGTCTTGTCGCGGGTAACCTGCATCTTCACAGGTATTAAAATTTCACCGGATCTCTCGTTGAGACAGCGCCCAAGTCGTTACGCCATTCGTGCGGGTCAGAATTTACCTGACAAGGAATTTCGCTACCTTAGGACCGTTATAGTTACGGCCGCCGTTTACTGGGG
>NZ_CP045293.1:4737500-4820000 GCF_009363075.1 Paenibacillus guangzhouensis
CTGCCTCGTCGTTTAAGCCTGCGAAGACTGCATGGCAAGACTCGGCGCTTCTACCTGCTTCTGACGAGAGATATAGAACAACGTAAACCAAATGAACACAAATCCAAGCAGCTGCGTCCACGTTACGACCTGTTGGAACACAATCCAGTTAATCAGTACACCGACCATTGGGAAACTAAGCTCCGCGAGCGTCGCATAAGATGCCTTCGTCGTACCAAGCCCTTTATAGTAGAGTAGCAAGCTCAATAGACCTGGCAGCAAAGCCTGTAATAGTAGATTTAAAAAAACGAGTGAGGCGTCCACCGTTCCCATCGATAGATTCCAGCTCTGTCCCTCCGACATCGTAACGATAAGAAGTAAAGGCAGGGCCAATACGAAACGAAGCGATGTCACCGTCTCATACTTCATTGACTTCAATAGATAACTTCCCATGACGGTCGAGCCGCCCCATAACGCCGCAGCACCAAGCGATAACAAACTACCAACCTGCACGAAATCATTCACATGCCCGAACGGCAACGTCCATCCGAACGTTAATAAGTAGGTACCAAATAAGGCAAGAACGAACAAGAAACCAAAATATCTCGGCAATACTTCCTTCAGGATCACTCTAGCCAAAATAATCGCGAACAAAGGCTGCAGCTTTTGAAGCAATAACACGGCATTTAGGTCACCATGAACAAGACCTTGGGTGAACAGAATCGTCGCAATGGCGGAACCGCCCCAAGAGACGAATAGCAGGGCGAAGACGCGGCGTAACCCGAGCCCTTGCAGCTCTGTCCGGTGCTTCCATAAGACAGGCGCAGCAACGAAGAACAAGATAATATGCTCCAGCAATACGATCTGCGTGGACGTCAACCACTTCAGCAGAATGACACGGAAGAGTGGATCCACCCCCCATAGCGCAGCGCCGAGTACGACGAGCCAAAAGCCCGCATTGAATCGTGAAGTACGTGGAACGGTTAACTCTGTAGCATTCATAGTGAACTCCTCTTCTGAATACAGGAACGAAGCGGTAAGGAAACCCCTCAAAGTACTGACTAGAATACGTCGATTCAGGTACTTTGCAGGAGTTCCCGAAAATCATAAAGCCCCGAGTCGCGCAGAACTAATACGCAAATCGGGGCTGATCAAATAAACATGCAGGAATATAGCGCTACCCCAGCACGCATATCTGATGATCTTCTACCATCCGGACTTTACCGTCGGCCTTGGATTCTCACCAAGTCAGTCCCCACGCGAAGTTACAGCATGAGGAGTCGCGGGCTGCGTTCTGTCAAGAACATCACCGCCGGTTGGGAATTGCACCCTACCCCGAAGATCCTTATTCATTTAAATTTTAGTATTTGAAAACTTACAATTAAGATTATACACGTTTACGAAATATTTCAAGTGATTTTCATCACGTTGCGCCGTGGTTTATTGACGAAATAAATACTGATGAGAATCAGCATAAGCCCGATTAACAGCGACACCGTAAAGGGTTCATTCAAGAACAGCGTGCCGATCAATATAGCTACAAGCGGGATGAGAAACGTAAATGAAGCGACCTTCCCGGCCTCACCTGTATCAATCAGATGGTAGAACACAATCCAACCTGCCGCGATGACGAAGATCGCGATAAACAACAGGCAAAGCACAAAGGTCCCGTTCCAGTCGATATCCGACCACCGCTCGAATTGTAATCCTCCAACGGTCATAAGCGCACCGCCAATAATCAACTGCATCGTGACGAGCCAGATGGAATCTACGACTGGCGTTACTTTTTTTACGAATATTGTGCCTAAAGCCCAGCTTAGTGCTGAACCGAGCGCTAGTAAAATTCCGGGAACCGAAAGATCACCGCTGAACCCGCCCATACTAATCACACCTACACCTGCAAATCCCAGAATAAGACCCACGAACTTCAGCGCGTTCATGGACTCCCCCAGCCACAACCAGGAAAATACGCCAACCAGAACCGGTTGTAGGAATACGATCGCCGAGAATAGGCCAGCCGGCATGTAATTGATCCCGATCGTCTGCAATCCATAATATAATATGACGTTTACGAATGCAGCGACCAAATAAATCTTCCACGTCTTGCGGAAGGCGAGCTTGCGGTATCTAGGTATCGCGACAACCAATAGAAATATTCCACCGAGTAATGTACGCAGGCCCGAGAATAACACAGGCGGTGTGTGCGCAAGCGCAATCTTCGTGAGGGGCCAATTAATCCCCCATACTGCAATTAAAAATGTTAGCAACAATGCCGATTGAAGCTTCGATGACTTCCCCATGGCACCTATTCCCCCTCTCGCTACCATGCCTAAACGAACGGAATCCGCCATGAAATAGCGGATCCCTCGTCTTTGTCTATAATACCGTGATGTCAGCGATACGGAAGGAAATCTTAGTCATTTGAACCGGATGCCCGGTTAGACGAAGCGCTCTAGCTTGCGCCTCCATCAGATCGAAATACTTGAAATAGATCTCTGCCTCGTCCAGGTTCGGCGTGACATAAGGCTCCACTTCGATATAATATTGACCATCCTCGAACTTCAGAACATGGCCGGTCTTCTTATTCGACATACGTTCCCCTCTCTTACCTCAAACCGTTAATTCTTTGGTGCTTTGGCCCAGTCTGCTGCGAATTTCTCCATTCCTTGATCCGTCAATGGATGCTTCGTGA
This sequence comes from Paenibacillus guangzhouensis, assembly GCF_009363075.1. NCBI lineage: Bacteria > Bacillati > Bacillota > Bacilli > Caryophanales > Paenibacillaceae > Paenibacillus > Paenibacillus guangzhouensis. Next base: position 4,740,172 of record NZ_CP045293.1, read on the forward strand.
GCTGCTCGATGACCGCATAAGGAATGGTTGCAATGTGCGCTCCAGCCATCGCGACACGCGTCACATGATCCGGATGGCGAACCGATGCTGCAATAATCTGAGCATCTAAGTTATGGATACGGAACAACTCTGCAATTTTCGAGACTAACAGCACGCCATCTTCGGAAATGTCATCAAGACGTCCTAAGAACGGCGATACGTACGTCGCACCTGCGCGAGCCGCAAGCAGCGCTTGGTTCACCGTGAAGATTAACGTCACGTTCGTCTTTACACCTTTTTTCGTTAAGTAACGGCATGCTTCTAGACCTGCAATGGTCATCGGTAGCTTAATCGTAATGTTTTTGTCGCCACCATTGATCTTAATCAGTTCATTCGCTTCCGCGATCATCTCTTCCGCAGTTACCGCATCAGGCGATACCTCTGCAGAGACAGATTCAACTTCAGGTACAAGCTTCAGAATTTCTTCAATACGATCTTCGAATTTAACGCCTTCTTTGGCTACCAGAGATGGATTGGTTGTTACACCAGATAGAATACCGAGTTTGTACGCCTTTTGAATATCCACTACATTCGCTGTATCGATAAAAAATTTCATGCCACTTACCTCCGTTTATGATTAGATTAGATTGGTGCATTCAACTTCTATTATAAACCAATTACTTCTTCTCGACAGCATGTCCCCCGAATTCGTTACGAAGCGCTGCGACAACCTTGCCTGTGAACGTATCCTGATCTAGCGAGCGATAGCGCATGAGCAAGGACATCGCAATAACAGGTGTAGCCGTCTGGAGATCGAATGCCGTCTCAACCGTCCATTTGCCTTCACCGGAAGAGTGCATAATCCCTTTGATATCATCCAACTTCGCATCTTTCGAGAACGCACGCTCCATCAACTCGATCAACCAAGAACGAATGACAGAACCGTTGTTCCACACACGAGCAACTTGCTCGTAATCGAAATCGAAGTCAGACTTCTCGAGCACTTCGAACCCTTCGCCAATCGCAGCCATCATCCCATATTCGATCCCGTTATGGACCATTTTGAGAAAATGTCCGCTGCCGGACTTGCCTGCATATAGATAGCCTTTATCGACAGCCGTGTCACGGAAAATCGGTTCAACAACTTCCCATGCCTCCGCGTCGCCGCCAACCATATAACACGCGCCATGACGAGCGCCTTCCATCCCGCCAGAGGTACCTACATCCATGTAGTTTACGCCATGCGGCTTAAGCTGATTGTAACGGCGAATCGACTCTTTATAGTGCGAGTTCCCCGCTTCAATGACGATATCCCCTTGCGATAACAGCGGCGTAATCTCCTCAATAACAGCATCCACAACCTGATGTGGAACCATAATCCATACGATGCGTGGCGTATCCAGCGCTTGAACCATGTCTTGCAGCGACGAGACACCTGTTGCCCCGTAGGACTTCATCTCTTCTACCGCTTGCGTATTCAGGTCAAATGCCACGACCTCATGCTGATGATCCAATAAATTTTGCCCTAGGTTCAAACCCATCTTCCCAAGACCTACTAAACCGACTTTCATATGCTACCCCTCCAATGATGTGTATATGAATTCTTGATGTATGGTGTGTTATGAAAATTAGACCTCAGCAAGTACCCGTTCTCGGACCGGCTTATCGAGCCACCATTGATCTTCGCCTAGCAGCTGATGCGCTGCTTCCGGACCGTTCGATCCCGCTGCATACGCATGAAGCGGAACTTCATTCGCTGCGAAAGCATCCAGGATCGGTTGTACCCATGCCCACGACAACTCCACCTCATCCCAGTGCGCGAAGAACGTGCCATCGCCGAGAAGCGCGTCGTGAATCAAGTTCTCATATGCTTCTGGCATATCCTGTGCATTCGAGAAGCAGTTGACGTGCACCGGCTCGAACTTGCTGGCATTCACAGGGTCTTTACTATTTAGCTGGAGCGTCAAGCCTTCATGCGGACCGATCTCAATGACGAGCAGGTTCGGTCCAGCCGACTCATGCTGCGGTTTGTTGAAGACCTGCAGCGGATCCTTGAATTCCACGACGATGCGCGTGGACTTCTCTTGCATTCTTTTGCCTGTGCGGATATAGAACGGAACGCCTTCCCACAAGCTGTTGTCGATCCATAGCTTCGCCGCGAAGAACGTATCATTCTTCGAGCTTGCTTCAATGCCTGGCTCATCCAGATAACCATGGACAGCCTTGCCACCCATCTCACCAGCTGCGTATTGACCGCGAACGATGTTCGCCTGAAGGTCTTCCTTTGATAGCGGACGAAGCGCCTCCATCACCATTTTCTTCTTGCGGCGAACTTCATCCGGCGAGCTCTGCTGAGGAAGCTGCATCGCAGTCATCATAAGCAATTGCAGCATATGGTTCTGGAACATATCGCGGATCGCGCCTGCTTTATCGTAGTATCCTGCACGCTCTTCAACACCTACTGTCTCAGCTGCCGTAATCTGTACGTTCTTGATGAAACGGTTCGACCATAGCGCATGGATGACTGGATTCGCGTATTCGAGCACTTCCAGGTTCTGAACCATCGGTTTGCCAAGATAGTGGTCGATGCGATAAATTTCATTCTCGTCGAACGAACGGGATAACTGTTCATTCAGCGCGCGTGCCGATGCTAGATCATGACCGAATGGCTTCTCAATCACAAGACGTTTCCAGCCCTTCGTTGCGCCAAGGCCGCTTGCCTTGATGTTCGATGCGATCACGTCGAAGAATTCCGGTGCGACCGACAAGTAGAACAACCGGTTACTTGGAATGTTCAACTCTTCCTCACGCGCTTCAACCAGCTTCAGAAGCTTCTCATAATCTTCGATGCGGCTTACATCCAGCACGCTGTAACGAAGGGAACTAAGGAATATTTCAAGCTGCTCAGCCGTTCCTACATCACGACGAGAGAAGGTACGAAGCGAATCTTCCACTTGGGAGCGGAATTTATCATCGGACCATTCTCTTCTGCCAAGCCCGATAATGGAGAACGAAGCAGGCATCTTCTGTTCTAGGAACAAATTATATAATGCTGGATATATTTTTCTTTTCGCTAAATCGCCTGTTGCGCCAAATAATACGAGTGTTGTTGAATCCATATCTGTGTTCCTCCTGTTGAAAACAATGGTTGAACCCTAGGAAAGCGCACTGCCCATCTTCCAGTGAATTCAGTCCGTCATTTCTTAATTAAAGTATATTACAAAAAGTAAGATAAGTAAATAAATAAATTGATTTAATCGGATGAATCGGTGGTGCTTTGGCATAATGCTTGAAGTACGCCCTCATTAATTCGAAGCAGCTGATCGATTTCTTCCGCCGTCAAATGGTTCAGCACATTGAGTATCGCTTGGCTCGATGTCGACTTCACGATCGATTGCTTCGATATATCCTTCCCCCGATCGGTTAGCCTTAGTTTCACTTCTCTTCGATTATGCATCGGGATCTCCCGTACCACGAGCCCAGCCTTGACGAGTCCGTCGATATTAACACTTAACGTGCTTTTGGACGACACCAGACGTTCGGTCAGTTCCTTCAATTTCATTTCGGGCGTTGCATGCAATGTATTGAGAATCGACATTTGCTGTAATGATAAGCCTAATGAAGCGGCATTCTGCTGCTCCATCTTGACAGTCACCCGACTAATATTCCAATATGAGTCCAATACGCGCGCTGCAAGTTTGCTCTGCTCATCCAGAGAATGCAATCGATATAACCCTCCAATCGTGTGAAAACGCTTCAATGGTGAATTGTTCATAATTGAACTATCCAAACTGTGATTTAGATCATATTCCTAATCATTCCCCTTGTCAATACAAAGACCACCCCTTAGATAGAGGTGGTCTTTGCCATTTCATCTATATTATTTCAGCCGAGAGAGAACATTGGAACACAATCTAGAACCTATGTCCCCCACGATCGAATAATCCGTTACTTCCCCATAAATGGTACGCAGCCGATCACGCTGCTGCTTCACTTCCGCCAGAATGGCAAGAGAGGCTCTCATCGATGCGGCGTATTGCGCCTTCACATTAGCAATCTCATCCGCATAACGTTCATCGGTGCCTTCATCAATGGTACGCACGTACATATCTAGAATTTCATCGCCATCGCGGCTTGGAAAATGCTCATGCGGCGCCGTTGAATCGAAAATCGCAAGGCCCAGCGACGGGAAGATGACCATATCCAAGCTATTCGGATCGAATCCGCAATGATAGACTTCAACATCCTGCCGGCGTTCCTCCCCAGCGGCGACAATCTTCTTCAGCATGGTTGATTTGCCGGAACCCGGGCGTCCTTTGACGAAGATGCGCCGCTGCAGTTGCTCCGTCAGATTCATCACATAATCTACCGCGCCTACGCTTGTCGCTGCTCCTAGATACAGATGACGGGTCACAGGCCGTTCCAACGATGCTTCTGTGATGAGCGACTTCAACTCCTCGGTCACCTGATCAGCCGCATCGAACTGAATATGATCAATATAATACTTCTCCCAATCATCATGAATACGAAGCGTATGAAGAAACGAATCCGTTGCACTCGTATAGCGCTCTTCAATCTGTTCATGAATCTGCTGCAATTCCTCCAGATACGGCATGAGCAGCCCCCGATTCACGGCGCGATCCAGCGATACCGTAATGATCTCCGTCTCCGTGAAGCCTGCGAATGCGTCTTGGCAAGCCGTCTTATCCACCACGCCAATGGCTGCGCTAGGAATCCAGAGACCATCGAGTGTCTCATGATTCAATGGATTATGGAACCACCATGCCTGTGCCCCTTGATCACGCACACCATCCGCAATCCTCTGAATGATGGTTGATTTGCCGGTTCCAGGACCGCCTTCTAATAGATACAAAATACGAGCCCCTTGAAACGCTGAAGCAAACGAATTCGTTCTTCCCAATGCCGTATTTCCACCCGCAAAAGCATGTTTAACAATACCCGCCATCGCTATCACACTCCCTGTCATCAATCGCCTATACTATACGATATGCAGAGAGGTGGATCTGTGTGTTCGCCTAGATCAAGAGAACCCTGCCTGATTATTCAGGCAGGGTTCTTCATCTTCATCATTGACCGAGCAAATCCTTGATTGCACTCATATTCTCAGCAAAGCCGACAAAGACTTGGTCGTGGATCACAAGCGTCGGCACCACTTGCTTGCCTGTCAGCTCCCAGACTTCCTTCGGATATTTCTCATCCTCTTCACAATTGAACTCTTGATATGGGATGTTATGCTCCTTGAAATACCGCTTGGCATGATTGCAGTCGCTGCAAGTCGGGATCGTATAAATTTTGAGAGGTTCCGTCATCGTTATCCGCTCCTTCTTTATATGAGATGTTCTGTTACCCTGCAATTTCTTGCAACTTCGTAAGTGTCATGCGATTCACGAACTTGCTGAACTTCTCCTTGCCCTTCGCCTCCGTCTTGTAAAAGTCGATCAGCCGCACCACGGTGGGTATGAGCTGGTCTTCCTGTAGTCCTCCCACCAGCAGCTGGGCAGCGGCAACCTTGATCCCCTTCGGTTCACCTCCGACATAGATGTCGAATGTATGACGCATCTTCACGACGCCAATATCTTTGAACAACGGCTCGCTCGTTCCAAGTGCACAACCGGCATAGCCGATTTTGAGTGGAGTCGGTGTCGCAATCCCCGCAATGGCGCGGTTCAATGTCCGTGCTGTCTCTAGTCCAGCCTCTTCCGCTCCTTTGCAAAAGTTACAGGCAATCAGACTCTTGCTGACAAAGCCAGCTGGATAAACTTCCAGACCTGCCTGCTCCAACGACGTTACGATCTCATCGCGCCGTTCCACGGGGATCTGAACATAGATTTGCTTGAATGGCGTCATCTCAATCTTCGCTTCGGGTCCGACGATCTTGCCAACTGTGCTAAGCTGCTCGGGTGTAAATAAGGTGCCTCCCACCTGAAGAGGCGGGGCCACTGCAATATTCATCTTCTCTCCCATGATCATGCTCCTTAGTGACGGATTTTCACACGTTGCAGGCGAAGCGCGTTAAGCACAACCGATACGGAGCTCAGCGCCATTGCTGCGCCTGCTACCCATGGTGCGAGCAAGCCGATGGCCGCAATCGGGATACCGAGTGTATTGTAGCCTAGCGCCCAGAACAAGTTCTGCTTAATGTTGCTCATCGTCTTCCGGCTCATATAGATTGCGTCCGGAATGCTCGACAGATCGCCGCGCATCAAGGTTACGTCCGCTGCTTCCATCGCTACGTCAGTCCCCGTACCGATTGCCATCCCGATATCTGCCGTTGCTAGAGCCGGCGCATCGTTAATGCCGTCACCAACCATCGCTACCTTCTTGCCCTGCGCTTGCAATTTCTTCACTTCCTCCGCCTTGCCCTCCGGAAGAACTTCCGCCAGCACATGGTCAATCCCAACCTGATTCGCGATTGCCTTCGCCGTCCGTTGATTGTCCCCCGTGATCATGATGACCTCAATGCCCATCTCTTTCAGGCGGCTTACGGCTTCTTTCGAGGTTTCTTTGATCGTATCCGCTACAGCGACCAGGCCGGCATAATCTCCGTCGATCGCAACGAGCATCGCCGTCTTACCCGCTTCTTCTAAATGATTCATCACCGTGTATGCATGCTGCGCATTCACATTGAATTTCTCCATCAATCGGCGTGTACCGATCAAGAGTTCTTTGCCTTCTACGGCTGCCCGAATGCCATAACCCGGAATCGCTTCAAAGGAATCCGTCGCCGGCATATCCATTTGTCTAGCCTTGATCCCATCCACAATCGCTTCTGCAAGCGGATGCTCCGAGTTCTTCTCTGCGGCACCAACGAGACGCAGGAATGCTGCTTCATCATTTTCCGTAAGCACATCCGTTAATTCTGGTTTCCCTTTCGTTACGGTACCTGTTTTATCCAAAATAATCGCATCGATCTTATGCGTCTGCTCCAGATGTTCGCCGCCTTTGAACAAGATCCCGAACTCAGCCGCGCGACCCGAACCGGCCATGATGGAGGTTGGTGTTGCTAGACCTAGCGCACATGGGCATGCAATGACGAGAATAGCAATGGCTTTCTCCAGCGCTTCCGCGAAGTCGCCCGGTGTGATAAAGAAATACCATACGAGGAAAGCTACAATTGCAATCCCAACGACAATCGGTACGAAAATCCCCGAGATGACGTCCGCGACCCGTTGAATCGGTGCTTTCGAGCCTTGGGCTTCCTCCACGACTTTAATGATCTGCGCGAGTGCCGTTTCCTTCCCAACCTTTGTGGCTTGGATGCGCAGCATACCGTTCTTATTGATCGTCGCACCGATCACTTCATCGCCGGCTTTTTTCTCTACAGGAAGACTCTCCCCGGTTAACATCGATTCATCCACAGACGATACGCCTTCGAGGACACGACCGTCGACAGGAACTTTCTCGCCCGGCTTGACGATAACGATATCCCCTGTCAACACTTCCTCTACGGGAACCGATTGCTCCACGCCGTCACGAATGACGAGCGCCGTCTTCGCTTGCAGCCCCATTAGCGATTTGATCGCTTCCGACGTGCGCCCTTTTGCCAAGGACTCGAACAATTTACCCATGAGCACCAGCGTGATTAACACGGCACTCGTCTCGTAATACATTGCCGGGCCATGATGTGCATTCGCACCCGCCATATACCAGTCAAGTGTGAGATACAGACTGTAGAAGTACGCGGCCGATGTTCCGAGCGATACAAGAACGTCCATATTCGCGCTGCCGTTACGAAGTGCTTTGTAAGCACCGATGTAGAACTGCCGCCCAATATAGAATTGAACCGGTGTGGAGAGGATCAACTGCATCCATGGATTCATGAAAAGTTCAGGCACATAAATCCATGATGTGAATGAGAAGTGACCGACCATGCTCCAGAGCAGCGGTAGCGATAGGATTGCTGAGATGATGAGGTTCCACTTCTGATGGCGAATTTCTTTCGCGCGGTGATCGCCTGTCGATTCGCTGTCTTGCTTCGTAACCGCGGCATAGCCGAGCTGCTTCACTTTGTTCTGCATATCTGCCACGGATACTTCCCCTGGCGAATACTCGACGCGAGCCGTCTCCATCGCAAAGTTCACTGCTGCACTCGTTACCCCAGGCATCTTACTGAGCCCTTTCTCGATTCGGTTGGCGCATGCGGCGCACGTCATGCCTTCCAGCTTGAAATCCACCGTCTCTTTGACCACGCCGTAACCGAGCTTCTTAATCGTCTCTTCCATCCGATCCACATCCAATTTGGACGGATCATATGTTAAGCTCGCTTTCTCTAGTGCAAAATTCACATTGGCGTTCGTTACGCCTTCTAATTTATTCAAACCTTTCTCAATCCGGTTCGCACATGCGGCACATGTCATTCCCGTTATCGAAAGGGTCGCCTGCTTCTCATTCGTCGCCGTTGACATCGCTCATTCACTCCTCTTGTTCAATTCCTTATGAACTTAGTATACCCCTCTACCCTATATTAAGTCAATAGGTTTTTTACAATACCCCTGTACCCTACCGAAATGCCCGCATGAATATGGCATGGCCTCGCTGATTGAGGTTGGTTTACCCGTTATTTGACTAGCTTATTCATCGTAACCAGGAGCTCCGTCAACACCTCTGTGTCGCCTTCCTTCATCCGTTCCATCACACAACTCTTCATGTGACAAGCCAGCAGCAGCTTACCCACGCCCTTCAGCGCGGACTGTACAGACGCCACTTGATTCAGCACATCATCGCAATACGTATCCTTCTCAATCATGCCTTTCAGCCCTCGTACTTGCCCTTCAATCCGATTGAGCCTGCTCATAAGATTGTGCTTCGCTTGATCGTCGTGATGGCTCCTCCGCTCGGACTCGCTCGGATTGCAGCAAACCGAACCTTGTATATTATTGGACTTCATATCTTGAATTTCGTTCATCTTGCTCCCTCCTTTATGTTTATTATAACATACCCCCCTATAGTATATAAATAAACATATAGATATAACTTCAATTTTTAAACTTTACGCACGTCCTTCTTATTGTTATCTTGATAAAAAGTAATTCCCTGCATAACCCCCATTATGATGCACTGGACAAGGAGAGATTGTTCATGTTCAAACAAGACCGCGGGAGCCTGAAAGTATGGATCCACTTCTTCATTCCTTATGCGCTGCTGCTCACCGGTTTCCTCGGCGTCGGCTTATATGCTTACGACCGCACCACGTCACTCGTAGAGAGTCATACCAAAGAAACGGCCTACGCCTTTCTCGAACAGACCAAGGAAATCCTTGACCGCCGCTTCACGGAGCTGGAGACGATCGCCGAACAAGCTGCAAGCAGCACGAAGGTCCAATCGTTTCAATATGTCGATCGGCCTTTTGCCGGCACGAATCCCATTCGAATCCTTGAACTCAAGAAGGATCTATTCGATTACTCCCTATTCAACCACTTCTTATTGAATTACTATATGATCTTTCCGCATAGTGAGTTCGTGGTGTCGCCGCGCTCTTCTTATTCGCTGCGCCAGTTCTACGATCTGGAATTCCGCAACGAGAATCAATCCTACGAGGATTGGCTCAAGGAATTGAAGGTGCGCACCAGCGCCAAAACCTTCTTCCCTGGCCGAACGGCAACATTCCAGAACAAACACGTCTCGGTCGTGACGTACATGCAATCCTTCGGCTCCCAAGAACGCTCCGGCATCGTGCTCATGCTGATCGACAATGCGCAAATCCAGAGCATGCTGCACAAGCTGGATTCCAGTAACGGCGGCTTCGTCGTCATTACGGATGCCAAAGGCGAGATCATCAGCCGCACCGGAGCGAATACAGACATCCGCTCAGCGGCCAGCCTCACCGACGGGTTCAACCCGATCGATATCGATGGGCAGCGCATGCTCGTAACGAAGACAACTTCCCGCTACAACGGTTGGACATACCTCACGGCGCAGCCAGAGTCTTACGTGCTCGAGAAAGTGAACTCCATCAAACAGTTGATTCTAACCATTATGCTCATCGGCCTTGTTCTTGGTTTGTTCGCAGCTCTCCTCTTCTCTTATCGCAACAGTCGCCCGCTCTGGATGCTGCTGCGCATGCTCCCTACGGGCCGGATGGCAGGAGGGCATTCGCCGAATCGCAATGCGTGGGATTTCGTCCGGACTTCCGTCACGAATCTGATCGTCAGCCATGACTACTTGTCCGAGAAAATGGACCAGCAGGTCCCGCTCATCCGCAGCGGCTTCTATGACCGTCTGCTGCGAGGCCATTACCTGTCCAACAAGGACATTGCCGCCGCGATGGAACATTCACGCGAGACATGGGAGGGAGAATACTTCGCCGTTAGCATTCTGATGATCGCAGGGTACGAGGGGACCTACAGCGAAGCCATGCTTACCGAGCTGGATTTCCGCAAAATCGCCATCCGCGACATTATCGCGACAGGCTATGGACGTACGATATCCACCCATGATCTTGGGGAGAATCAGATCGGCTTGCTGTTAAATGGCGACGCGGCATCTCCATCCTCGTTCATGGATGAAGTCCGCAACCATCTCACAACGCTGCATCATCGCATAGCGGGGGCGCTGAGCGTTCAGGTCTATATAACCGTCGGCGGCTGCTACACGCAGCTGACAGAGATTAGCCGCTCGTATGAGGAAGCGCGCCTGCTGCGCGAGCGCGAGCATTTCACCGAACAGCGTCCGATCATGTTCCATGATGAGGAGAGCCCTGCGCTGCCAACCTACTATTATCCGCCGGATGTCGAGCTGCGTCTTATTAATCTCGTGAAATCCGGCAATGTGCCTGAGACGGAGCTGCTGCTGGATCAAATTCGTCAGAACAACTTAGAACAGAACCATCTGCCCGTTGCCGTAACGCGGGTGCTCATTCACGAGCTGACGGGTACGCTTCTCAAATGCTGCGAGTCCGAAGACACCGATCGTCAACAGGATGAAGTGAAATCCGCGCTTGCCGCTTCCGAAGCGAATCGTACACCGAAGAGCGCATTCGAGCAGCTCGTCGTCGCGTTCCTGTATCTATGCCGCCAGCAGCATGACCGGAAGAAAAGCCATAACAATCAATTGAAGCAGGATTTGATTCAACATCTCGAAGAGCATTATATGCGGACGGAGCTGAGCTTATCGGAGCTTGCCGAGCGCTTCAACTACGCCGAAGCCTATATATCGTATTTTTTCAAAGAACAGACGGGCGTGAATTTCTCTGATTATCTGGAGTCCATCCGGATGAACCATGCCAGAAGATTGCTGCAGGAGAGCGATATGTCCGTGAATGAGATCGCCGGTTGGGTCGGCTACTATTCCCTTAACTCGTTCAGCCGCGCCTTCAAAAGAGCCAACGGCGTAAGCGCCACCGAGTTCAGAAGGCAAGCGCGGAGCGGAATCTAAAGGATTGCACAACGCTTGATTCGGGAATAAAGACGCCATTATTCCTTTTCTAAAAACCTGCATAACCCTAGAATTTAACGCATTTACGAAAGCGCTTACTCCCCCTATACTTCGAATCACCGGCCGGTTATACCAATGGACATTCAAGGGGGGATTACAGCTGAAATCTTGGATATCGCTTAAAAAGGGGTGGCAGCTGTACGCGTTATTTGCCTTGCCGCTGCTCTATATCATCGTATTCAAATATGTCCCGATGCTCGGCAACATTATCGCATTCAAGCAATATTCCATTACAAAAGGCATGTTCGGCAGTCCATGGGCAGGCTTCACACACTTTGAACGGTTCTTCAACTCGCATGAATTCTGGCGTTTGCTGACCAATACTTTATCCATCAGCTTCTATACGCTCGTCGCGAGTTTCCCGTTCCCGATCCTGCTCGCCTTAGGTCTCAACTATGTTAAAAATGAACGGTTCAAAAAAACGGTCCAAATGGTCACATACGCCCCCTACTTCATCTCGCTTGTCGTCGTTGTGGGCTTACTGTTCCAATTCCTCGACCCTCGCACCGGGATCGTCAATCACATCTTGGGCTGGTTCGGCGTCGATCCGATTAACTTCATGGGCGAAGCGTCAATGTATCAGACCCTCTATGTCGGGTCCTATGTCTGGCAGAACGTTGGGTTTGCTTGCATCATTTATCTAGCAGCGCTTGCGGGAATCGATCCATCGCTGCACGAAGCAGCCGTCATGGACGGTGCGAATAAGCTCCAACGGGTACGTCATATTGACATCCCTGGCATCATGCCAATCGCCGTGATTCTATTAATTCTGAATACGGGGCAGATGATGGAGACCGGCTTCGAGAAAATCCTGCTCATGCAGAACTCGCTCAATCTGCGAACGTCCGAGGTCATCGACACTTATGTCTACAAAGTCGGCCTTGTCTCGCAAGCAATGAATTTCTCTTACGCGACCGCGATCGGCCTATTCAAAGCCGTCATCGGATTCGTCCTGCTGATTATCGTGAATCAGACGGCGAAGAAGGTCGGGCAAGAAAGTCTATGGTAGGAGGGAAGACATCGATGCAGCAGCATTCCACCATTCGCGAGTCGGGCAGCGACCGGGCATTCACGATCGTCAACTATGTCATACTTTCCATTGTGCTCCTTATTATTCTGTATCCGCTCATTTATGTTGTAAGCGCTTCATTTAGTTCGAGTTATGCCGTTCTATCCGGCAAAGTATGGCTGTGGCCCGTCGAGCCTTCCCTCGATGGCTACAAAGCGGTATTCAAGAACAAAAACATTCTCACCGGGTTCCAGAACACGCTGTTCTATACGATCGCAGGGACCTTGATCAACGTCATCATGACGATCTTGGCAGCGTACCCGCTATCCCGGCGAGATTTTCACGGACGGAACGTCTTCATGCTGATCTTCGTGTTCACAATGATGTTCAGCGGCGGCTTGATCCCGACGTATTTCGTCGTCAAAGGGCTGCACATGATTGACACGGTCTGGGCGATGCTCATTCCAACTGCATTATCCGTATGGAATGTCATCATTATGCGGACGTACTTCCAGACCACAATTCCGCATGAATTGCTGGAGGCATCTCAGATGGACGGCTGCAATGATTTCCGATTCCTGAGAAGCATTGTACTTCCGCTGTCCGGGCCGATCTTGGCCGTCATCGCGTTATTCTACGCCGTAGGGCATTGGAATCAATATTTTAACGCCATGATTTATTTGAAAGATCCGGGGCTTTATCCATTACAGCTTATTCTAAGAGACATCTTGGTTCAGAACGAGGTGAAGATCGATATGCTCGGAGACGTGAAGACGGCGGCAGCCCGTCAGGGATTGCGCGAACTGTTGAAGTATTCGCTCATCGTCGTCTCCTCTGTCCCGCTGCTTATCGTCTACCCGTTCGTGCAGAAGTTTTTCGTGAAAGGCGTCATGATTGGCTCGATTAAGGGCTAAGGTTGGTTATGAGAACCATTATGGGAGGGTCACTATGAGAAAAACATGGGTCACGTTCATCGCAATCTTGCTTCTGCTTACTACCGTTCTGTCTGCATGCTCCGGTTCCAATGTAGGGCAAGACATAACAACAGATAAACCGAAAGAAGGCACGGAAACAGCTGACAGCTTGTTGACGCCGCCAGGCACCTATCCGATTACCAAAGAGAAAGTAACGCTCAAGGTGATGGTTCGCGGCAATCCGCTCGTCGAAAATTTCGCAACGAATGAATTCACCAAATGGTATGAAGAGAAAACCAATGTTCATGTGGAATGGGAAGTTGTGCCTGAGCAGAGCATGCAGGAGAAATTGAATCTCGTGCTCGCGAGTGAAGATTATCCGGATGTCATCTTCGGCATGAACGTATCCCCTGCCCAAGAAATGATCTATGGTACGCAAGGCGTTTTCCTGCCCCTCAATGATCTGATTGAGCAGCAAGGCACGCAGACGAAGAAGCTGTTCGCGGATCGCCCGGATATCAAGGCTGCGATTACCGCTCCAGGCGGCAACATCTACTCCTTGCCTGAAGTGAACGAATGCTACCACTGCTCCATGAGCCAGAAGATGTGGATCTACAAGCCATGGCTCGATAAATTAGGTCTGAGCATGCCGACGACAACCGATGAATTATACAACGTGCTCAAAGCGTTCAAGACCAAAGATCCGAACGGCAACGGCAAAGCTGATGAAATTCCGCTCTCCATCTCGCCGAAATCTTGGAGATCGTCCATCGATGCGTTCCTGATGAATTCCTTCGTCTACAATCCGGTGTACGGATCGACGAAACATCTTTACGTGCAGGACGGCAAGCTCGACGTCTCCTTCACGAAGCCGGAATGGAAGGAAGGCTTGAAGTATCTGCACAAGCTCTATGCAGAAGGGCTAATCGCACCGGAATCGTTCACGCAAGATGACAATCAGCTCATTCAGATCGGGGAAAATCCGAAAGAAGTCCTGCTCGGCGCGTCGACCGGCGGACACCAAGGGGTATTCACGCAATTGCTTGGCGAGAGTGGCCGCTGGAGTGAATATGCAACCGTTCCGGTCTTGAAAGGACCTGCTGGCGTACAATATGCGCCGAACGATGCTACGAGCTTAACGACGGGTGCCTTCCTCATCACGAACAAAGCGAAAAACCCTGAGATCGCGCTGCGTTGGGCCGATGGATTATATGAATATGAACATACGCTGCGCAGCAACTATGGCCGTCCAGACATGGAATGGCGCGATGCTAAAGAAGGTGAGATCGGTATCGACGGCAAACCGGCGAAATGGTCCGAGCTGAAATCGTTCGGGGAAGTCCAGAACGTGAACTGGGCACAGACCGGTCCTGCCCTTCGCTCCAACGAATTCCGCTTAAGCGCGGTAAGTAAAGGCGACAAAGACCTGGAAGTGATCCTCTACAACGAGACAAAGAAAAATTATGAGCCTTATAAACCAACGAATGTCGCAACGGTTCCTCCGCTCTTCATGACGAATGAACAAGCGACCGAAATCGCGGACCTCTCGAAGACGGTCAACGATTATATCGATGAGATGCTCGCCCGCTTCGTGATCGGGGATGCGGATATCGATAAGGAATGGGATACGTACATCAAGACACTAGACGGCATGAATCTGAAACGCCTCATCGAGATCTACCAAGAAGCTTACGATGCGCAGACGAAAAAATAATTGAAGTGCTAAGGATCCGTCCCGTTCTATGGACGGGTCCTTTCGATTGTTGCATAATGTAGACATGGGAGGGACTATACATGACAACTGAGCTAAACAACAACCAACAAAACGAATCATCACCAAGTAAACAAGCGATTGAAACCGCTGCCATCGACATGATGCGAAATGCCGAACCGCTCGTCTTCGAATACCGCGGCGGACATCTGGAGAATGTCCATTACGGTCACGTCTGCGGCGTCGATGAGACTGGACGCACAGCGTATCGTTCCGGGGACCCGGAATGGGTTACCTTCATGCGTTCCGCGGCAAAGCCGATTCAAGCCATTCCATTCTTCCTCGAAGGATTTGACGAGAAATTCGGGTTCACGCCGGAAGAACAAGCGATTATGATGGCCTCGCATCGCGCGCTGCCTTATCACGTTGAGGCGTTGGAAGGCATGATGACAAAGCTGGGTCTGGAAGAGAACGTCCTCGTCTGCAAGCCAACCTATCCACTGGATGCAGATGCAAGAGACACGCTCGTAGGCGACCACAAGCCGCAGCGCCGCATCTATCATAACTGCTCCGGCAAGCACCTCGGCGTACTCGCCTACTGCAAAGGCATGGGCTATTCGCTTGATGAATATTATTCTGCGGAGCATCCTGCGCAAGTGCGCATTCTTCAGATTGCATCCGAACTATCCGAATGCCCGGTTCAAGACATTCAGATCGGAACCGACGGCTGCGGTTTCCCTGTCTTCGGCATGCCGCTGCGGAATATGGCGATCGCCTTCCTAAAGCTGGCTTGCCCGGATTTGATCAAAGATGTGAAGCTGCGTGAAGCAGTCATAAAGGTTACTGCGTTGATGAATGCCTATCCGCGCATGATCTCCGCCGAATACTTGATCTGCCCGAATCTGCTGATGGACGATAATATCGTGGCCAAAGGCGGCGCGAAGGGCATCTATTGCTTCGGACTGAAGAAAGAGCGCCTTGCGTTCGCGCTCAAAGTAACCGATGGCTCCGAAGACGAATGGCCGATCGCTGTCGCTTCGATCCTAGAGCAGATCGGCTATGACAACCAAGCGACGATTGACCGGATGTATCATATCGGACCGCCGGCGATTCGCAATGACAACGGTCTCGTCATCGGCGAGAATCGCAGCGTCTTTACGCTGTATCAGGAGTAGTACTATGCAGAACATCGACTGGAATTACGAAGTTCAGCGGCGGCAAGCAGCGCTTATGCGCGACTTGTCGGCGCTCCTTGCCATTCCTAGCGTGAAGGACCTTAGTACGGCAGGACCTGGCGCTCCGCTTGGCGCAGAGTCTGCGCGGGCGCTGCGTTATATGCTGGACCTCGCCGCACAGCACGGGCTTCACACGGTGAACCACGAAGGCATTGTCGGTTATGCGGCATATGGCGGCGTGGAAGATCGCGGGGGCGATACGGGGAAACCTACGGCTGCGGCGGATCAGGCGGCGGGAACGGCTGGCGGCGATTACGTCGCCGTGCTCAGCCACGTCGACGTCGTGCCTGCAACGGGAGATTGGACCTCGCCGCCATTCGAGCCTACGATTCGCGAGGGCCGCTTGTATGCGCGCGGCGCCATCGACGATAAAGGGCCGACGATGGCGGCGCTCTACGGGCTGCTCATCGTGAAGGAGCTCGGGCTGCCACTTCGTCATCAAGTCCGCCTCATTATCGGTACTGACGAGGAGACGGGCATGAACTGTATGGAGGCCTATAACCGCCTTGAACATCCTCCGCTCGCCGGATTCACCCCGGATGCCGATTTCCCAATCGTGCACGCGGAGAAGGGACAAGTGAATACGCGCATGACGCTGCAGTTCGATGCGGTGGTCGACGGAGGATTTAGTTCAGCCGAGGAAGCTGCGCTTAGACTACATACATTCCGCTCGGGAACGGCTGCCAATATGGTGCCGGACGCCGCGGAAGCGGTCGTGTGCGGCTCTCCCGTGGCGCTCAATGCGCTAGCAGCTGCGTTCGAGGTTTATTGCGCAGAGCGAGGGTTGAAAGGCAGCTGCACTTCTGGTGCTGAATCGATCACGCTGCACATGAAAGGAAAATCGTCACATGGCATGGTTCCTGAGCATGGTAACAATGCGGGGCTCCGATTACTTGAATTCTTGTCCGCCCATGGATTCGCAAGCCATGATGCCCGCTTCATTCGTGGTGCGGCAGAACTGCTCGCCGGCGATACCGCAGGCGAAGCGCTTGGAATCGCGAGCCGCGACGAAGCGACTGGCGCACTCACCGTCAATGTTGGTCTGCTCCAATACGATTCGACCGGACAGGAGGGATATTTCCATCTGAATATCCGCTTCCCTTCCTGCATCACCGGCGGACAGATCGTCGATACCTTGAACGAACGGATCGCGCCTTACGGCTTCGAGCTGTCACCGCCGATCATCAAGCCGTCGCATCTCGTGCCGGCAGATCACCCGATGATTCGAGCCCTGCAGGCCGTCTATACGGAACAGACGGGCGAAGAAGCGACGCTCTTATCTACCGGCGGCGGCACGTATGCATGCAAGCTGCCGAACTGCGTGGCCTTCGGCCCGCTCTTCCCAGGCGAGCTGGATACGGCACATCAACCGGATGAGTCTATCGGGATCGACAGCCTGATGAAATCGGCAGCGATCTATGCACAAGCCATCTACGAATTAGCCAATTTGGATTATGCAGCACCCGTGGAAAGGGGATTACAACCATGAACATTCGCATATTAGAACGTGAGGGTACGACTCCCGAGGCTGACGTATTGGTCTATCTCATACTCGAAAGCGCTGAGCAGCCCGAGATCGACTATGACATCAAACCCGGCATGACCGCCCATGGCAAGGTTACTGTCTTCTACGGCGCGCGCGGCCAGCAGCATCATGCGGTCGTGGGCCTTGGCCCTGCGACGCGTCTGAGCGCTGAGATGCTGCGGCGCGCGGCGGGCAGCGCGGTGCGCGCCTTCGAGCAGGAAGGCTTCCGCACGGCGGCTGTCCGGCTCGACAACGCAGCAGGCAGCCTGCTGACGCCGGAGGAGACACTCGAAGCTTGGGCGGAAGGCTGGATCCTGGGCGGCTATACGTTCGACGCCTACAAGCAGCAGCCGCACAAACGCGCCTTGGCTGAGCTGGTCCTGCTCTGCGAGGGCGGCGAGACCGCATCGCGGCAGCAGTCCATCGAGGCAGCGCGGCGCCGAGCGGAGAGCACGATGCTCGCCCGCGACTGGTGCAACGAGCCGGCGAACGTCATGACGCCGGAACAGCTGACGGAACGGCTCGTCCAGCGATTCGAGGGGGAGCCGTTCACGCGCGTCAACGTGTTCCAAGGCGAGGCACTAGCACAACACGGTATGAACGGGTTATTGGCCGTGGCGCAAGGCAGCCGGCAGCAGCCGGCCCTCGTAGAGATCAGCTATACGTCTGATCCCTCCCAGCCGCTGCTCGCGCTCGTCGGCAAGGGCATGACGTTCGATATGGGCGGCATGAATGTAAAGACGGGCCGTGATCTCAGCGAAGCCCGCTTCGACATGGGCGGCGCGTGCGCTGTCATCGGCGCACTCGATCTCTTGATCGCGAGCGGCACAGCGGCGAACGTCGTCGCGGTGATCGCCATCGCCGACAACGTGCCGGGCGCCGGTGCGCTGCTGCCTTCCTCCATCGTCCGCTATCCGAACGGACTGACGGTGCAGGTCGGCAATACCGACGCCGAAGGCCGGCTCATCCTCGCGGACGGGCTGCTTCATGCCGGACGGCTCGGCGCGTCCGAGATCATCGACATCGCCACCTTGACGGGCGCGGTCGGACACGCACTCGGTCTACGCGTCGCCGGCGTCTGGGGCGACCCGCGCAGCTCGAAGGCGCTACACGATCTCAGTGCGATCAGCGGCGACCGCGTCTGGCCGATGCCGCTCATCGACGATGACGATGCGCTGCTCGGCAGCGATTACGCTGACCTGAACAACATCAGCTCGAGCCCCTACGGCGGGGCGAATGCGGCAGCCCTCTTCTTGCGTCGGTTCGTCGATGAACAGACACGTTGGGTTCACATCGACATGGCCAACACGGTGCAATCCCCATCTGACCGTGGCTATGAGCGTACGGGCGCTACAGGCTTCGGTGTGCGTCTGCTGGCGGATTACGTCATGCAGCGAGCAGAGCAACGCTAACCATAACAGATACAACAAAGGGTCAACGCATGTTCGCGTTGACCCTTTCCTATTTTACCGCCAGGCAAGATTAATTCGTTCCCTCTATCCGACTTCGTCCGATGGATAGGTCATGAAGCTCTCCCGATATTTCCCCGGCGTTACACCCTCAATCTTCTTAAATGCACGGATAAATACGACGTCACTCGTATACCCCACCAATTGGGCAAGCTGTGCATTTGTCATCTCTTTGGTACGCATATGCACTTTGGCTTGTTGAATACGTCTACGCGTAATCGCATCAACAACATTCATGCCGCTGCACTTCTTATAGAACGTTGAAATATATTGCGGCGTCATGCCGAAGTGTTCGGAAATCATGGTAAGCCCCAAATCTGGATCGGTAAAATGTTCGTCCAGGAATTGCTCCAGTTCGTGCAGCAGCTGAACGCGGTGGTCCGTTCGCTCAACGACGAAGGATCCTGTCAGCATCTCATACAATTGTTGGATACGCCGATACATGCTCTCGGCCGTCTCGTAAGAGAAAATATCCTTGATCAGGTCGATGTCCGGTCCGAGAATGTCGCGCTGGTCTGTGCCTGTCGCGTTCATAATCTTGAGGAAGGTACTCGTCATATTGAAGAACAGACAGCGTCCGACCTCCGGCGTCATGCTGCCGGATTCGAAATTCATCGCATAGATCGTATCCAGCAGCTTCATCACGTTCTCCATATCCCCGCTGCGCACGAAATTGATGAGCTGCACCTCGATGTCGATCGGATAATAATAATGAGAGTGAACGCTCTGGATATCCCGGAAATAGATGATGGTACCACCACCTTTAATGATTCGGTATTCCAAGGCCGCAACTGCTTCCGCGTAGCTCTCGCCGATGCTCTTCGCTCCGACGTGCGGGAGACCGACCGATACCGTCATATCAATATGGAACCGTTCTTCGATCATATGTTTCAATGACTCGGCCATCGCTTGCATATCCGCATCCATGTCCCCAATCACCTCCGAGGCGAAGTTGATCAAGAACACCATGCGGTCCCGATCCAGCTCCACCGCGAACGCCTGGTGAGGAGGCTGGATCATATCCGTTCCGACATTCGATACAATGAATCGGGCCAAGGCCCACTGCTGTTCATCATGCTCCATATGAAATCTCGCGATGCTGTCCAATTGGACGATCATCACGGAGAAGTATTCGCTTATAAAGGTAATATCCATGAACTGGAGCGACTGTACGCCTCGTTCCGTCGTATCGACGTCCATCTGCCCCCGAATCAATCGGGACAAATAGTTCGCCCGAAGCACCGGCGCTTGCTGCGCCAATAGATGTCGAAGATTCCGCTCTTCCTGGAGGGAGTCCTCGATCGTTCGCTTAATCAGTTCGTATTCATTCCCGGCCAGCCGGCCTTGCCATTTCGTCCCGCTCGAACCTTTAATGGCCTCAACCGCTTTGCGAAGCGGATTGTAATTCCGGTAAGCGATGATGATGGCGGCAATGACCCCAAGTGCCAAGCAAAGGGAAAATAGAATCAATGTCCAATGCTGGATCAGATTCAGCTGCTGCATATAGACGCTCCGCGGGGTAACCAGGACGTATTTCCATCCTTCCTTCTCGGAAGAAGTGAACGAGACCACCTTCGGATCGCCGTCCAGCTCCGCATTGAACAAGCCTTCTTGCGCAGATATGCGCTCTAGCAGCTCCGGCTGAAGCGGCCCTTTCTCCGTGGACATAATGCTGTTGCCTTCACCATCGATCACGTAAATGGAGCTGTCGCTCGCGTATTCGATTTGGGCGAACATCTCCTTGACCCGACTCTCGTCGATGAGGATGACGAAGCTGCCTGTAACATTTTTGCGGTCCCGCCCCGGGAGGGATTGCGCGAACGTGATCACGTCGATCGGTGTATTCTCAATGCTCTGCATCGGATCCGTCTCCGAACGCCGGATCAGCGTCGACGACGGCAGATATTCCATCGTATGGAAGCCGTGCAGCACTTCATCACGCCATGTTTCATACGATTTCCCCGCGTAACTGTAATACATATCGTAGAATTTGCGGGATTCCGTCAGGAGGCCCGGCTTCAGGATCAAGTCGCTCTGACGGAAGTAGACGTAATAATCCAAGATGAAATTGGAACGAAAATTCGAGTGGAATGCCCGCCCGCTCATGAATTCGATGAATTTGTAGCGGTCAAAACCGCTATGGTCTTCTTTGAGCTTCAACAAATAATCCAGCTTCGGATCGAAGGCAATCTGCTGTGCCAGCTTGTCGACCTGCTTCAACTCAATGTCAAGCGACAGCTTCAGCTGCTCGAGCATCGCTTGATTCGATCGATTCGCCCCCTTCTCGAGGCTATCCTCCACTTTACTATACAGAAAAACGCCTATAGATAAAGGAATGAGCAGCATGACGAGATTGGAGATCACCATCGTGATCCATACACTTTTCAAATGACGTAAATTTAACCACTTTCGCGACCATCTCACGAATGATCCCCCCTGCCATTTATGATCACTTACATTAATACCCAATTGAAAGCGTTTACGAGTATTATAATGCAACCTGGCAGGCAAGGGTACTGATTTATTCTTTAATCGCCCCGATCAATACGCCCTTCACGAAATATTTCTGCAGAAACGGATACAGACAAATAATCGGCAGGGTGGAAATAATGATCGTGGCGTATTTGATCGTCTCGCCGATCGCGTACTTGTCATCTGCCGCAGCACCCGTCGACATCGAGTCCGTCGAATTCGCAATCAGAATATCCCGTAGAACCAGTTGCAGCGGATACATGGTGCGGTCCCTTAAATATACCAGCGCAGAGAAGTAAGAGTTCCAATGACCGACAGCATACCAGAGGACCATTACCGCAATGACGGGCATCGACAACGGAATAATGATGCGGAATAGAATCGTCAGCTCCCCGGCGCCATCAATCTTGGCGGATTCCTCGAGCGACACGGGAATCCCTTGAAATGCTGTACGCATAATGATTAGGTTGAAGGTCGAGATCGCACTTGGAATCAACAACGCCCAAGGTGTATTCATCATCCCTAATTTGTTGATGAGCATAAAGGTTGGAATGAGCCCCCCATGGAATACCATCGTGAGGACAATGGCGAACATCAAGAAGTTGCGGAAGAAGAGATTGCGCCGCGAGAGGACATAAGCTCCAATCGCCGTCATCAGCAAGTTAATCGCTGTCCCGGCGGTAACATAGAACAACGTATTGCGGTAGCCGCTAATAATCATCGGATTCTGGAATACCGCTTTGTACGCATCCAGATTAAAACCTACAGGGCGAACCAGCAGTCCGCGATGCTGCAAGAAAGCCCCTGCATCACTGAGCGAAGCGAATAGCACATAGATAAAGGGATATAACGTAATGAAACAGAGTCCAAGCATTAAGAACGTATTGAAAACGCCGAATATTTTTTCGCCAACCGTTTGTGTGCCCATGTCGTTATTCCCTCCTCACCACAGTTTATTCTCGGACACGCGTTTACTAATGGCATTCGCCGATACGATCAGAATGAAGCTGATCACGGAATTGAACAGGCCTACCGCGGCCGTGAAGCTGTAACTGGCTTCGAGAATCCCTTTGCGATACACATAAGTGGAGATCACATCTGCGGTCTCATAGGTGAGCGGATTATAGAGCAGCAGCACCTTATCGCTACCGACAGACAACATGTTGCCCATGTTCAGGATGAGCATGATCACGATCGTTGGCATAATCCCTGGAATTGTAATGTGGAACGTCTGCCGCCACCGATTCGCGCCATCCATTTTGGCTGCTTCATAGAGCGTCGGGTCAATATTCGCGATGGAGGCCAGATAAATGATGGAACCCCATCCGATGCCCTGCCAGATGCCGGAGGAGACGAAGATGAACCGGAACCAACCCGCTTCCTTCAGAAAATCGATCGGCGCAATACCGAGCAAGCCAATCAATTGATTGATAAGTCCGTCGCGGCTTAGAAAATCAAACATCATCCCTGCAACAACGACAATGGAGATAAAGTGAGGGAGGTACGAGATCGTCTGAACCCAGCGTTTGAACATCATCCTACGAATTTCGTTCAAGAGGAGCGCGAGGATAATGGCGGCCGGGAATGCAAAGATCAGCTCATAAATGTTAATCAACAAGGTGTTGCGAATTAATCTCCAGAAATAAATGCCGTCGAAGAAGCTGACGAAATGCTTGAACCCCACCCAAGGACTATCCCAAATGCCCTTCGCAGGCATAAAATCTTTGAATGCAATTTGAAGTCCATACATGGGACCATAGTGGAAAATGACATAATAAGCGATCACAGGAAGCGCCAACAGATAGATCATCCAATTGCGCCTAACATCCTTACCCATGATCTGCCAAGTGGATGGTTCATTCAATCTTCTAGCCGAACGCTCATGCCGGGGTGCCTTCTTCACGACTTGCTTCATCTGCCTTCCTGCCTTTCCCGTAGATTATGCAGAGATCATGCGGGAGAAGAAGAAAGCTCTTCCTCTCCCGACCTCTTTCATATGCTGAACGATTAGCGTTTGTTGAACCGTTCTAGCGCAGCTTGCTGAATTTTCGTCGCATCTTCAATGCCCATCGCTTCAATCTTCTTCACGTATTTATCGAAGTTATCGAGCGGCTCCGCCCCCATGATGAACTTCAGGAACATCTCGTCTTTGTAGGTATTGATATCCGTCATGATCGATGCGAATTGGGAGCTCTCGTCATTGGTCGGCGTTACCAGCGGCATTTTGCGCTCACCTGTCGGCTGCGACCAGGTCGCGAGGGCCTCCTTCTGATTATCGAGCGCGAGATATTGCATTTGGAAATTCTCACTCAGTACAAATGGCGCGCTCCAAGTAGAACGGTTATGTTTCGCGAAGGATTGCTGCAAACTCACGCCGCTCGGCGGGTTCAATACCTCAGGCAAGAAGGTAGGGACGCCGTTCACCATGCTGTATGCTTCGCCTTCTTTACCGTAGTTAAATAATAGATCGCCCTGTTCGCCATACGCGTAATCGAGCCATTTCACGGTCTCGACCGGATTCTGATTGCTTGTGGAGATAGCTGCCCCAACGCCGTTCGTCGCGAAATCCTTCTGTCCCCACATTTGCTTGTCGCCCTTCTTAAGCACTGGGTATGGAGCTGCGACCAGATTGAACTTCGGATCTTTATCTTTCATCAAATTCGCGTATTTTCCAATCCCGCCTCCGTTATACACCAAGGCTGAACCTAACTGATCTCCAGTCATCTTGGCATCGAACAACTTGCTGTTCGGCGCGGCAAAATCTTTGTCAATCAGGCCTTCTTGGTACCATTTGTTCATGGTTGTGAGGAATTCCTTGTACTCCGGCTGCGTCGGACCGAACTTCACCTGTCCCCCGTCTTGGTAGAAGCCGTAGTTGATGCCCCATGCGCCAAGGAATGGTGCGTCAAGACCAACATCCTCTAGTGTGATATAGAATGGGATTTCATCAGCCTTGCCATTCCCGTTCGGGTCCTTATCCTTAAATGCGGTTAATACTTCATGCCATTCATCAATGGTCGTAGGTATCTCCATCCCGACCTTATCTAACCAATCTTTCCGGATCCCTGGACCGTAGAATACACGGACCTTATCGCCGCCACGGAAGAACGGGAACATATACATATTGCCGTCATCCGTTGTCACTTGCTTCTTCCAATCCGGATGTTCGTCGAGTAGTTTCTTCAGATTCGGCGCGTATTGATCAATCAGATCGTTCAGTTTAATGATTTTGTTATCTTGAATCGCCTTCTCAGGTCCCCCTGGATACCCAATCCACGAATATTCGATGACATCCGGCAGCTTCTCCGAGACCATCATGAGATTGAACTGTTCTTTGGCCTGTGCGGCATCCGTAGGCGGATGCTCGAACGCAACCTTTACACCTGTAATTTTCTCTAGTTCCTTATACATACCCATTTCAGCGTATGTTTTCATTTGTGCGGCAGCTGCAGAGTGCATGCTAACCCAGTACGACAAGTTCGTCAGTTTCGCGCCTTCAGCCGGTTTCCCGTCGGAAGTTGTACCCTCTTGCTTCTGGTCGCTGCCTGGCGTGCTGCAAGCCGCGATCGATAATGCGAGCAGTGATGTTAACAGGATAACCCCAAATTTCTTTACCTTCCCTTTCATGAAAGCGCCTCCTTTTTATTGGTTACTGCTGTTGCTGCGCACGAGTCGAATCGCACGAAGCTTAACGGCATCCGCATGCCAAATTTCGGTGAACCGTGGTGCAGGGTCCTTCAACTTGGATGATTGAATGGTTAGCTTGTAAGTCCCTGCTTCTTCCCATGTTATCTCGCCTAGCTTAGATAAAATCGGTATATAAGGATGCTGGCACGCAGGGGAGTTTGTATCTATGTCATCCTCCATTGGTGCACAGACGATCCGAGTCCCAGACGTATTTATTTCAATCTCTTCAGGGTATAACCCTTCCCACGCCACATCATGTCGCTTATAACTGACGAGCATCAACTCGTAGGTTCCTGGCTGTACAAGCGTAAACTCCCATTGTGCATTTCTGATGATACCAGCTCCGCTGTCGCTTTCCGCGACATACACGTCTGTCACCGCTGCATGCGGCACATCCAGTTGAAAGTCACCAGAAGATTGCTGCGTTAGCCTGCGGTCGAAGTCGTTCTCGCCAATCAGCTCTAGGACGACGACCGACACGTACGCATCTGACGGTTGAGGCGGAAGCTCGACGACGGACGTATATAGGTCCAATCCTTCATCATAGGTCTGCACAACGGTTAATGCCTGTTGCGACGGGTCAGCAAGCATATAGGCTCGCGCAATTCGATTGCGTATCCCGTGAATGCGAACCTCATGCATCGACCAATTATCGTTATGCATATGAAGATAGATACGTCCAGACTTCGTCGTTATCGCTCCCCAGCTCACCTCGCAAGGGAACGGGCTCCCTGATGTGCCATAGATGGCTTCGGCATTGCGCTGGGTCCATTCACCAACTTCGCGCAGCCGCGCTACGGATAATTCTGGAATGGTTCCTTCCGGTGAAGGACCGACATTCAGGAGCAGATTGCCCCCTTTGCCAATAACATTGACGAGCTTATGGAGGAGAGAATTCGTCGATTTCCACGTTTGATCCTTGGTCGTATACCCCCAGGATTGATTGAGCGTCATCGGCGTCTCCCAAGGCCTCGTATCTTCCCCGCTCATCCCGATCTCGTTATCGCCCTTCGACACATAATCGCCCATCCCCATGATATGGGACACCCGGGAATTGATCAGGCAGTCCGGTTGAAGACTTCGCACATGCTCCACGATATCCCTGCTATCCGCTTCGGACAATCCTCCAGCCGTATCGAACCAGACAAGGCCGATCCTTCCGTATTCGGTCAGCAGTTCCGTCAGCTGCGGCTTCACTTTGCCCTGCCAATACGTCTGGAAAACCTTCTCATCCAGTCGGTAATCCCACGTATTATTGTGTTCCTTGTGCAGCGCATCCGGATGATGCCAATCGATGACATGCGAGTAATAGAAGCATAAGGCGATCCCCACCTCCGCGCAGGCCTCAGCCAGCTCCTTCATCGGATCGCGCCCGAACGGGGTGGCGTCGACGATATTGTAAGGGTCCGATCGAGAATGGAACATGGCAAACCCGTCATGATGCTTAGCCGTAATGACGATATACCGCATGCCTGCATCTTTGGCGATGTTCACCCATTCGCTGGCATCGAACTTCGTCGGATTGAACTGCTTGGCCCATTGCTCGTACGCCTCTACCGGGGTTCGCTCTGCATACATCACCCATTCGCCTTTGGCTGGAATCGCATATAATCCCCAATGGATAAACATCCCGAATCTTGCCTCTGTCCACCATTTCGTTCTTAGATCCTGATCAACTGCCTTGATGCTGCTCACTTCCCATTTCACCTCTTTCGGCGCTCCTCAGTTACCAATAGAGCTTCCAATCCCTCGTTACGCGAACCAATGCCTCATAGAAATAATAATCGCCCCATATGCAGCATTCGTCGATCCCTGTTCCGTTCGGCTTGCCATACACCGCGTGCAGCAATATGCCATTCGATTCCGGTACATCCCGCGCCATGTAATGCAAGATCAGCGAATCTAAGATCGACAAAGCCGCATTCTCATATCTCCGTCTCGTCGGGTCGGTTAACGGAAGATGCTTGGCTGTCTCCAGCAGTCCGCATACCGCGATAGCAGCTGCCGAGCTATCCCTCTCCTCCGGACCATCAGTGAAGATCAGGTCCCAATAACATACAAGATCCTCGGGCAGGCGGTCCAGAAAATAATTCGCAAGCTTCGTGGTCAGTTCGATCAGTTCACCATCCCCTGTATATCGGTAGGACAGCGGAAATCCGTAGATGCCCCACGCCTGACCTCTTGACCAGCAGGAATCATCCGCATAACCTTGCGCCGTACGACCATACTTCGGCTCGCCTGTCTCTGTATCCATGTAGAAGGTATGGAAGCTGGATGCATCCTCGCGAATTAAGTACTTCGCAGACTGCCTTACATGGGATGCTGCGGCATCGTAATACTTCTGATCCCCGGTGACCTCGCTGGCCCAGTATAAGAGTGGTAAATTCATCAGGCAATCAATAATCATTCGTCCTTGCTGCTTCGGGTCTTTCAGATTGCCCCAGGCCTGGATAATGCCGGCCTTCTCTAAATACCTTTCATAGAGGAGATCCGCTGCTTCAAGCGCTAGCTGCTTGGCATCCTCGTTCCCCGTCAGCTTGTAAGCCGATACGCAGGACAACGTATATAAGAAACCAAGATCATGCGTCTCTGTATACCGCTTCTCATCCACCCGTTGGCGATAACTCGGAAGCTGATTCTCCGCAGCGAGGCGATACTTCTCATCGCCTGTCACTTCGAACGCAAGCCACAGCATACCCGTCCAGAACCCCGGCGTCCATGCCACGTTGCCCACCTGCTCATAGACTTGATTCGTACTGCATTCCGCAGGGAATGTATTGACGAATGTCTCCAGGTTACGATCGATTTGCTGGCGTATAAATGCCATCGCCTCGTCGCAGCGTTCTCTTGTCAGTCTCTTCGTTGCCGTAAATTGCTCAATCATTGACACCCCTCCCACGTTGTCGTGATTCGTATCTGGGTCCATTGTAAGCAACAGTGTTTCTTCCCACAATTTCCAATTTTTTAAGTGTACTGCTCTTTTTATTCAGGTGAAAAAAAGTATGTGGGCATGAAAAATCGTTCCTCCCCCAAGGCATGTCAAAAAGAGCGGCTGATTCGATTGCCCCCGCCCGACTTTATTCCCATTTGCTTCGTTTCTGTATTATGATGGATTGATGATGACCTAACTTGTCCAATTCCGAAAGGAACTGAATCTACATTAATATGAGGTGGTTACGAATGGAGATGACGCCCCCCTGCCTGATCGCAATACATCACATCGACGACATGGACGAGGAAGTATTCCATCATTGCCTTTCATGGTTACCGGAGGATTTCCGACATCCGATCATGCGGCTGAGAAGAAAGGAAGACCGTGACCGTTCTCTGCTCGGCGCACTACTAATTCGATATGCGCTAAGCAGAGCATGCTCCCTCCCTTGGAAGGACATTCAGATCCAAAAAAATGAATACGGCAAGCCCTTCTTATCCGCTTCCTCTACCATTCATTTTAATCTATCCCATTCCGGTCATTGGATTGTCTTGATGCTCAGCGAACACTCTGTCGGCGTCGATGTGGAGCAAATAAAAAGCATGGACTTCACCGGATTGGATCTATTCTTCGCAAGCCGTGAATGGGACCGGCTGTCCTCCTATGAAGGGCAGCAGAAATTAGAATACTTCTACGACTTGTGGACGCTAAAAGAAAGCTACATGAAGGCGCTGGGGGTCGGTATGTCCTTGCCGCCCAATTCCTACTGGATCGAAGAAGATCCGTGCATTACCGTCCATGCGCCTGAACACCAGCAGAATTGGCATTTCCAACAATATGCGTTATCCCCGGATTACAAGCTCTCTGCATGCAGCGCTAGTCCGACGTTCCCTGCAGATATTTGCCGTCTAGCATCTGAGCATTTTGTGAATCTGGTGTCACAACACGTCTCCGACATAAAAAAAGGCATAACTGCACCCATTCGTGGGTAATCCAGCTATGCCTTTGATTTGGGTTTATGATTGCGCCTCAGGCGAATGATTGATTCTCTGCTTCAGCGTCTCGGTCAAGGTAGACAATGTGTTCGCTGCCTCCAAGGTCTGACCCATCGATTCGAAATGTTCTGCCGAAGCCATGCGAATATTGTCCATCTCCGATTTAGCTTTCTCGAAAATTTGCTCCGTCTGACTCAGCGATCCTGTCACTTCATCCGTATGTGCCGAAATTTCCTCCACGGCCGCGGATACTTCTTGAATTTGCGTACTCACGTCTTCAATCGAGGATTGAATGTGAATAAAGGTCGTGCCGGCTTGATTCAATGAATCGATTCCTCGCTTCATATCCTCTGCGACATGGACCGAGGAAGTCACAGCTTCGCTTGCTTCCTGTTGGATCATGCCGTTGATCAAGCTGACCTGCTTGGCCGATTCCGTTGACTGCTCAGCAAGCTTACGAACCTCACTCGCAATGACGGAGAACCCGCTGCCGTATTCACCTGCTCTTGCCGCCTCAATCGCAGCATTCAATGCTAGCAGATGCGTCTGATTGGACAATTCCGTAATGACCGAGACGAATGTCTCCACTTCTTTAGATCGTGCGCCTAGACGGTTCACTTGCTCCAGCAGATTCTCAAGCGCTTCGTCCGTCTTGCTCATTTGCTCCATCGCTTCTCGGATCGATTCTCCGCCCCTAGCCGCCTTCACTGAAGTTTCGCCTGAGGTGCTCGCCACTTCATCGGAGCTGCTCGCAATTTGCTGGATCGCGGTTGAGATCTCCGACATCGTCCTTACGGTGGTCTGGAGAACTTCCATTTGTCTGCTTGATTCCTCGCTCACGTTACGAGTCGACTCACTAATGAGATCGGCCACGAAGTGCCCGACTTCGGAAGTCGATTTCACCATATCGACAGCCGTGTTAACATCATTCACGAAATGTTCCGTTTTACCCGCTACGTCTTGGAGCCGTTCAGCGATTCGGCGGAAATCTTGAGCCGCTTCCTGTACGACTGATGAGCTCAGGTTCAATTCGTTATGCGACAAATCGCCTTTCGAAATGCGCTTGATTTCTCCTGTGAGAAGCGTCAGATCGCGCTCAACATGACGATTAAGACGCTTGACTACCATAATTGTCGCACCAAAGCTTAAAATGACTAGAACAATTAAACCAATTATGAACGATGTCCAACCCCGCCCGGGGATGAAAAATAGAAACGAGAGAATAGCAGTCAGAATCGGGATCGGCAATGCCGAGATCATCAGCTGCTTGTCTTGTTTGAAATGTAACATCATACACCACCTAAATATCTTTTATTCAAACTAAAATAGCTGGCTAGCTGTAAATCTTTAAAAAAAGCCTGGAGACCAGGCTTTTTTGATTTTGCTGTTTAGTTGTTCAAGTAAGCTTCTGCTTCATCTAGTTTTTCAAACGAAACAACAATATCGCCAAACATGCGTTTCATTTGCATTTTCGATACGGCAGAACCTGTGTAATAAGCCCACTTCGTCAAACCTTTTTGAACGGAGAGTTCTCCAAGCGGCGCCAAAGCCAAAGCGACATCCTGGGTGAACAGTTTACCTTCGCTCAAATCCGTCAAACCTGTGAAGCCAGGTTTTACTTGATCCATCACTTTGCTGTATTCCTGCTTGTACGTCTCTACCTCATCCATCGTGATGCTCTGAACGCGGACAGTAACGCGATTTTTGGCTTGGTCGTAAGAAATTTGGAACATGTCTATTTCCTCCTAAAATGGTTAAATTATCTTATACATTAATTCTATCAAAATATACAAGATGGGAAAAGAGAAATTTGTCGATTCGTGCGATTTGTTGTCAAATAAAGTCGATTCTATGACGATTTCCCTATTATTTCTGTGATAAAAAGCCTACTTCTTTGCAATATCCGATCATTGCATGAACCCGTTCGTCATCCATCTTTTCCCACTCAAAACCGAGCATTCGGAGTACCAATACGCTCTTCTTGACTGTAATCTCGAACATCGTCGCATCATGGTGCTGTTCCAGCCATCCGTAGTGGAGGATAATCTTCTCAATCTCTTCCCTGCAGTCATCCGCCTCATATTTCGCTATCATATAATCGATGAATTGCTCGAACGTACCCGATTTGACATCCCACTCTAACCGACCGTCGGCGAGTAAATGGCTCATACTCTCGCGATGCGGGTTGAACAAATGGAAAACTTCATTTTGAATGGCTTCCGGCTGCATCAACAGCACGACCGCACGGCTGACCGCGTCGACATAAGAGAAATCCGTGTCCGGCTCCATTTCTGGCACCATCCCGAGACGAATAAAGGATCGCATCATCGTGTAGAACGCATTTTCCTCGATATTCTCTTGGAATCTTCCCGTATCGGACTGGAAGACAACGTTCCCGATTCTGTAGATGCTGGACGGTACGCCTGTCTCTCTCGCCTTGATCACTTTCCGTTCCGCTTCATGTTTCGTCTTAGCGTAATAATTCTCGTACTGCTGCCCAAGATCCAGGTCGTATTCGGTGAAATACGCAGCGGATTGATCCGGTATGACGCCCGAGGCGACACCTAATGTCGAAATATGGTGCATCGGCTTAATTCGGTTCAGCTGCGCGAACGCTAATACCCGCTCCGTCGCAACCACATTCTGCTGCTCAAAATCAGAATAATTGCCGTAATGCTTAACTGTTGCCGCCGAATGCACGATCCCGTCTACAATCTCGGAGAGTTCGGTATACTTCGCTTCCGTTAGGCCTAGCCGCTCTTGGGTCAGATCCCCCTTATGCACGCAGATTCTGCTTCGCATCGTCTCATTGATCTGATCGCGGAAATAGAACGCTAACTTGCTGTGCAGACGGTCGGCAGCTTGCTCATCGGTATCTCCGCGGACGATGACATGAACCGTCCAATCCGTATGGACCAGCATATCACGCAGCAAATGGACGCCGAGATAGCCGGTTGCCCCGGTCAACAGCACATGGCGGTAGACGATCTTCTTCGTCAGATCCAATTGGCCGTATTGCTCGTTCTTCTGATGGTACAACGCCTCTTGATCGTCAAAGCGAACCTCTGAAGGCGAGAGATGCACCTTCTTCAATTCCGCGAGCTTCTCCATCAAATGATTCGAGGATGTCTCTCTCACCTTCGTGGACAACTCCGCAATCGTCTGATGCTCGAACACATCATTAATGGCGATCTCGAACTGCTGCTGCAGCCTTGCGACCATCACCGCGGCTTTCAGCGAATGTCCGCCCAATTCGAAGAAGTTATCGTGAATGCCGATCTTCGCGATGCCAAGCAGATCCTGCCATACCTCCGCAATCTTGCGTTCCGCATCGGTCCGAGGCGCCACATATTCGCTGCTTCCCACCGAGATGTTCCCAACTTCCGGTTCAGGCAGGGCTCTCCGATCGATTTTGCCGTTCGGCGTCAGCGGCAGGGCCGGAAGCTGAACAAAGTAAGACGGAATCATATAATCCGGCAGGCTCTTCGCAAGATGGTTCCGCAGCTCTGTCACCGTCTGTTCCGCTTCCACGGCAACATAGGCGCATAGGTATCGGCCTCCGCTGCCGTCTTCTTTGGCTAAGACGAGCGTCTCTTTCACCGCCACATGGTTCAAGAGCGTGTTCTCGATCTCCCCAAGCTCGATCCGGAATCCCCGAATTTTCACTTGATGATCCAATCTGCCCAGGAACTCCAGTGTGCCATCTTCATTCCAACGCGCGAGATCCCCGGTTTTGTACATTCGCCCTTCGCCTGCGTAAGGATCCGGCAGATACCGGTCAGCAGTCATCTGCTCTTGGCCGTAGTAACCTCTTCCGACGCAATCCCCCGCAATGTAGAGCTCTCCAGGCACGCCCGGTGGCTGAACATGCAGTTGATCGTTCAACAGATAAATCCGCGTATTCGTAATCGGTCTGCCGATCGGCGGCAGCTCGGGAATGTCTCCGTTCGGATCAATCGTATGCGCCGTAGCCACATGCGTCTCAGATGGGCCGTAGTGGTTATGCAAATACACTTGATAATGACGCAAATGCTCTCTGAATTTCTCCGGCACGATCAGCTGCTCCCCGGCCGTAATGATATGGCGAACCGAGGTAGGGAATCGATCTGCGTATTCCTTCTCGTTCAAGATGAATTTCAGGAACGATACCGGCATGAATAGAATATTAATGCCCTCATCTTCAATCACTTGCAGCAATCGGCCTACGTCGCGACGCGTATCGTTCGTGACAAGACACAACGTACCTCCGGCAAGCAAGGTCGACCAAATCTCTTGCGAGCAGACGTCGAAGCTAAGCGTCGTGAATTGGAGCACTTTGCCGCTATAGTCCACATTGGTCTCTGTATATTCATAATGGATCAGGTTCACCATGTTCCGATGCTCGATCATGACGCCTTTTGGCTTCCCTGTCGTTCCGGACGTATAGATGACATATAACAGGTTCTCCGCCCTGCTCCGGCTCGGCGGGTTACCTGTGACCTCGCTATATGCGGTTGTTTGATCCAAGTATAGCTCTTCGCCTTCGAAGGTTGTCTTCCCAGCTAGATGCGTCTGCGTCAGCAGCAGTTTCGCCCCGCTGCTCTCGAGCATGTAGTTCACACGATCCTGCGGGTACTCGGGATCGATCGGAACGTAAGCTCCGCCGGCTTTGAGAATGCCGAGAAGTCCGATGATCATCTCGAGCGATCTGTCCGCCATCAGGCCGATGACTTCGTCCGCTTGAACGCCTTTCGCGATCAGCGTACCGGCCAGACGATTCGCCTTCTCGTTCAGCTCCGCATACGTGAGCCGTTCGCTGCAGAATACCAAAGCCGGATGATCCGGTGTCCGAAGCACCTGCTCCTCGAACAATTGCTGGATCGTCGCTTCCCGGCGATACGGCGCCGCCGTGTCGTTCAGCACATCGATCTGATCGTGGATTTCCTTCTCATCCATGAATGCGATTTCCGTCAGCTTGATGTCGCTTGCCGCTACAGCCGCTTCCAGAATGCGAGCATAATGTCTGCTCCAGCGCTCTACCGTCTCATGTTGGAACAGATCCGTACGGTACTGGAAATCGACATGGACCGTCGTGTCCAATTCCGTCACGTCCACCATCAGATCGTATTTGGCAATCGGATCCACGTATGGTGCAGCCGTCACTTCCGCCCCTGCCATCGAAGGAATAGTACGCCCCGTATTCTGCATAACGAATAGCGTATCGAATAGCGGATTCCGCCCTGGAACGCGAGGGTTGTTCAAGTCGCGGAGCATCAGCTCCAGTTCATACTCTTGATGCTCGATGGCGCCGACGACACATGCCTTCACTTCCTGCAAGAATGCGGCGAAAGACTTCTGCTTGTCCGGATAACTGCGGAGAGGCAGCGTATTAACGAACATGCCGATCATTTGCTGCATTTCACTCTCGGTCCGGCAGGCGAACGGCGCGCCCACAATAATATCCTCTTGGCCGCTATAGCGGAATAGCAGCACGTTATAGGCTGCCAACAAAATCATATACAATGTTGTATCGGACTCCGCAGCTAATTTCTTTAATTTCTCCGTCAGTGCTGCACCCAGTTGAACCGAGAGCGTGTTCCCGTTGAAGCTCTGAACATCCGGACGCTTCCGATCGGTAGGCAGCTGCAGAATCGGAATTTCACCCGTCAGCGCGGAGCTCCAGTAATCCTTCAGTGAATGACGCAATGGGGTATTGTCCTGTTGGCCGTACCACACCGCGAAATCTTTGAATTGGACGGCTAATGGAGGAAGCTCCTCTCCGCTGTACAGCTTGCTCCAATCTTCGAAGAACAAATGCAGCGACACGCCGTCAACGGCAATATGATGGAAATCAAGCATCACATAGTGCAAATCATCAGCACAGGTAATTAGCGCCGCCCGCATCAACGGTGCTTCGCTCAATTGGAACGGCTTCACGAATGCGCGCATCATGCCAGCGACTTCGTGTTCATTGGCGGTGAGCATCGACAAACGGAATGGGACTTGCTCCTGGATCGTCTGAACAATCTCCTCGCCTACCCATTGGAAGGAAGTCCGCAGCATGTCATGGCGATGAATCAATTTCTGGAACGTCTGCTCTAGCCGTGCAACGTCTACCTTGCCTTCTATCCGAAGCAGCATCGGCGTATTATAAGCCGTTCCAACGCCTTCCATCTGCTCGATCAAGTACATGCGTCTTTGCGCCGGGTAGACCGGGTAATGAGAAGATACGGGTACAGGCTCGATTGTGGAACGAGCTGCATGGCCAACGGCCTGCTCTGCGATTTTGCGCGCTTGCTCCCGGATCGTCGTATATTGGAATACATCCGCCATGAGCAGACGCACGCCGAACCGCCGTTCGATCTGTCCGCGCAGCGATGCCGCTTGCAGTGAATGGCCGCCGATTTCGAAGAATCGTTCATCCGCGCCAATATTCGGTATCCCTAGAACTCCATGCCAGATCTCGGCAAGCTGTTTTTCCGTCTCATTCTCGAACACCGCTGACTCAGCTTGTACGTGCACACGCTCCGGTTCTGGAAGTGCACGCCGATCCACTTTGCCATTGGCATTGACCGGGAGACTATCCAGGGTTACGAACCGCGGCGGAATCATGTATTCCGGCAGCCGAACAGCGAGGAAATCCGCAAGATCCCGAGGCGTGCATACGGATGATGCAACCACATAGGCGCATAGATAGCTGGCTCCGTTCTGATCCTCGCGTGCGATGACGATACAATCTTTAACCGATTCATGCTGCAGAAGCTGCTGTTCGATTTCTCCGATTTCGATACGGAATCCACGAATTTTGACTTGATGATCGATCCGTCCCATGAACTCAATCGTTCCGTTCGGAAGCCATCTAGCCAGATCCCCAGTACGATACATGCGTTCCCCGTCACGGAACGGATGCGGGACGAACTTCTCCTCCGTCAGCTCCGGCCGGTTCAAGTAGCCTCGAGCGAGCCCTGTGCCGCTAATGCACAGCTCCCCTGCGATACTGATCGGCTGAAGCTTGCCCGCTGCATCCAGAATGAGGACTTCCGTGTTATCAATCGGTTGGCCGATAGAGATGTTATCCGTCCATTCCGTCACTTGGTGCGATGTCGTCACGACCGCGTTCTCCGTCGGGCCGTAGCAATTGTGCAGCTCGTAGCGCGTAGGACGGTACGTCTTCAGTTTATCGCCTCCCGTGACAAGCACACGCAGAGACGTGTTCTCGAGCTCCATGAACTGTTCGCATAGCTGCGTCGGCAGGAACCCAATCGTAATCCCCTGTTGATGGAAATAGGCATTCAACGCCTCGGCGTCAAGCCGAATGTCTTCGGGAACGATATGGAGCGACGCGCCGGTAATCAGGTACGGGAAGATCTCCCAGACGGAAGCATCGAACCCGAAGCCTGCAAATTTGGTGGCGCGGTCATGTTCCGTGACACGGAAATGATGCTGATGCCAGCATGCCAAATTCACGAGCGGTTGATGCTCGACCATGACGCCTTTCGGCGTTCCGGTAGACCCGGACGTGTAGATGATATACGCGAGATCCGTCGGGCTAGACGTCACGGGAACAGGCTCCATTCGCTCACCCGCTAGCAACGCATCGCTCACCACCAGCGTTTCGCCGTCGAACGCAATCTCAGAATGGATGTCTGGCGTCATGAGCAGCAGCTGCGTCCGACTGTCTTCAAGCATAAATCTCGTACGTTCCGCAGGATAGTTCGGGTCGATTGGCAAATAGGCCGCTCCCGCCTTCAGAATCCCTAGAATCGAGACGATCATCTGTTTGGACGGGCCAGACATGATCCCTACGATGTCTCCCCGCTGTACGCCTTTCCCAAGGAGCAAGCGAGCCAGTCGGTTGGACTGTTCATCAAGCTGTCGATACGTAAGCGTCTCTTCCCCGCATGCCACAGCTGTATGCTCCGGCGTCCGGCTCACCTGCGCCTCGAATAACTGATGGATCGTGGCGTCTGCATGAAAGTCTTGTCCCTTACGGTTAAAGGCCTCCAGCATATATTCCTTCTCGTCCGTGTCCATCATTTCAATGGATTCAACCGCAGCCTGCGGTTCTCTGCACCAAGCCGACAAAATATTCTCTAAATGACGGAGCAACCGCTCGACCGTCGCTTGGCCAAATGCGCATTCCCGGTAGAGTGCCTCCACTTCAAGCGATCCGGCTTCGACAGTAAAGCGAAGCGAGATGTCGCTTCCCTGGAGCAAAGCATGACGCGAACGTTCCGTTGACTTCCCGAAACCTACGACCGAGTTGGAAGGCACGACATCTCCCGTCTCTTCCAACATTTCCTGCAGTTGCCCAAACGACATGGCAAACGGCCGTTCTTGATTCATGACGGCTTGGGTCTGCTTCACCAGCGCATCCAAGGATTGCGAAGCAACGATATTCATATGAACGACAATCAACTTGTCCTCATTAGGTAAAAATGCAGCGTATGTAATCTCTTCCGTTCGCAAATAGCGATGAAGGAGCACAGACCAAAACGTGTACAATACTTCGGATACCTCTACGCCCGCCAAATCGCAAGCTTGATGAATGGAGCTTAATGACTGTTTCCGGAATACGCGTCTACGGGTAGACACCTTCTCGCGATCTATCGATTTCGATTCCGGAACAAGAAATGTTTTATTATCCACACCCTTCCATTTGTTATGCCAGTATTCTCTTACGCTGTCCCTATTGGCTAGAATCAAAGACATTCTTCCACTCCTTCGGTCCGTCGAACCCAATTGAGCACAAAAAAACAACTCTACCGAAATCAGGCAAGTTGCTTGGCGAAATCACAAGTATACGTTCGGCAACTGGCTGGCTGATCAACGATGAACCGTTCATGTAGGCCCCTATAGCTTTGCGTCTCCGACTTTCGCCGGATTTGCCTGTTATTTATTTGTGCTCAATAGGTTGCTGAGATTAGTACAATTTACCTATTCTATTTTACTATGTTATTTTCATTTTTCAACTTATTTCACTTTTTTTCAACGCATTTACAAGAAAGATAGATTCACAATTCGCAAGAAATACACATAGCGCAAACCTTACCCTTTCTGGAAATGCAGCTTCCTCTTCCGCATCACGATCAAGAACAGAACGCTGGATACCGCGCCGTACAAGACCACTGCGATTAGAGCCGTCCATTTATTGCCGTCATTGGATAGCACAGAGATTGCTCGGTGGAGAGGCGGCAGTAGAAGCACCAATCGATCGAGTCCATCGGGCAGCTCCTCTGCAACGGACTTGGCGGCGAACGACACTGCGATTACGCATCCTAGAAGCAGAAAGGACAATAACCGAGACTGGAACAGCTTGCGGGTGAACCAACAAGATAAAGCAATGCCCATCCATGCCAGCGCGATGTGAAAAACAAGAGAAACGAGCAGTTCCTCGCCTGTCGGATTCCGGTCGAATTTGTGCAGCAGCGCTGGATATATCACAGCAAACAGCGCAAAAGGAACGGTGAACAGCCAGTTATAGATCAATTTCGCACGATATAATCGAATAATGCCGCCCGCATGCAGCACCGTCACCATCTCCTGATTCGGCGATTCGACATCTATGAACAGATATCCCATCCAAGCTGCGACCGCGAATAGAAGAGCCGAGGTGAACGCATAGCTCTCCATGACCGGATTCGGAACGACGGTATACAAGAAAATGAGGAATAGGAGGTAAGCCATCGATGGAGCTACATACCGATAAGATCGCATCGTGCACGTATGCAAATATTTGATCAAGGCGTACATGCGTGGTCCTCCTTTCGCTTCAGAGATCGAATAATGCCGCCGTTCTGCAACAGCTGCATTAGAAAGCCGCGATGCACCGATTCTGCCAGTTTATATTGATACCCACCGTCCCGCGTCATCCAATCTACACCGGCAAATTGGTTCATCAAAGCGTGATGCGCCGAAGCACGAAGCTCGCAATCCAGCTCATAATACGCCTCTTGAATCAATGGTTCTCCCTTATCCTCTTGCACAAGCCTGCCTTGGCGAATCCAGTAGGTATGTCCCCCTAGCTGTCTGCCTAGATAAGGTTCATGTACGGCCGCGACGATTGCGGTTCCTTGGTCCGCCAAATGCTTCAAAGCCATCACCAAATGATTCATTGATTCCACGTCAAGTCCCGAAAGAGGCTCGTCCAATACGAGGAGGTCCGGCATGCGAAGCATGGCTTGCATAAGATTCACCTTCTGCAGCATCCCTTTCGAAAAATAGACCATCGGCGTCGCCAGCTCCTCTAAACCAAACCGTTCATGCAGCTCGCGAACACGAGCTTTCAGCTTCGCTGCGGGTAATCCCGCAATTTGCCCCATATGGAACAAATATTCGTTCGATGTCATTTTCAGTTTAGGGAGATGGTCGGGCATATATCCAATCACCAGCTGCGAATCGCGAACTGTCCGTACACCGGAAGTCGGGGCAACCAATCCTGCGATGATATTGAGCAACGTACTTTTACCGGACCCGTTATTGCCGCGAAGGATGATCGTCTCGCCACGGTCTATCTTCAATTGCACCGCAGACAAGACGGCATGCTTGCCGTAATACTTGCATAGATCCTGCAAGACAAGCAAAGAAGCTGCGTCCATTGGATCCCCCCCTTCACATTCATATGGTATATATTATACCACATGGAATTTACATCCTCTTTATGAAGCGCAAAAGGCACCATACAGGTGCCTTTTTTTTGGTATTAACCCGAATGTACGAACTTCTGCTGCTTATGCTGCTTCTCCCGCCGACCGTCGAGCTTGAAGACCAGAATACCTGCGACGATGACCAACACCCCGACCAGCTGATTGATTGTAAAGGGAACCTTGTCTAGACCGAACCAGCCTTGCGAATCGCATAGCAGCGCGAAACCAAGCTGGGACGTCATCGCGAGCGAGACTGCATATGTCGGACCTAGACGTTTGATCCCCTGCATCAGACAGGTCACGACACCTACGCCGATCACGCCGCTGAACCAATACCATGACTCCATATACCGAAGATGGAACAACTCCCCGCCTTCGAATAGAAGCCCGATCAGGACAGAGGCAAGACACCCTAATCCTAACACCAGTGTCGTCGTAA
This sequence comes from Paenibacillus guangzhouensis, assembly GCF_009363075.1. Lineage (NCBI taxonomy): Bacteria > Bacillati > Bacillota > Bacilli > Caryophanales > Paenibacillaceae > Paenibacillus > Paenibacillus guangzhouensis. The sequence goes on from NZ_CP045293.1 coordinate 4,780,618, forward strand.
TCCACGTCCCCGCCTGTTCATTAACTTTATTGTTGAAAATGTTCTGCAGACCGACGAACGATCCCGCGATCCATGCCAGCAATATTCCCAGCAGCATCTCCCTCAACCTCCGCTTCGTTTACTCATAGATATTGTGTCCGGCAAGGCGTCTCAAACCTTCTCGATCAAGAATAAAGATAGCCCCCTTGCTGCGTTCAATCAGACCTTCTGCACAGAACTTCTGGATGACTCGGTTCAAATGCCGATAGCTGGTTCCGATGAGCTTCGCCATATCCTTCAGACTGGATGAGCTCGATGATGGTTGTTCACGAATCAACGAATGATCCCCAGCCGTGGAGACCGACAATAGGTAGCTTGCGAACCGCACTTCGACCGGATATAGCAGATTAAAGCTTAGCGCGTTAGACTTCATGTAGAACTTTTGCGTGATAATATCGAGCAGGAAGTGCAGCAGCGGCGCATGATCTCGCCCGTATTTATTCAGGTAGCGGTGATGAACCCCGATCATATAGACCGGAGATACCGCTTCAACCGTATTAATGATCGATACGCCACGTACATACTCAATATCGCCGATCACTTCGAGCGGCGTCTTGAACGAGAGGATGAGCACCTTCCCTTCGGCTGACGTCGTATAGATTTTGATCTTACCTTGTACGAGAATATAGAGATGATCGAAGGCGTCGCCTTGCGAGCAGATGAGCTCTCCCGGGGCGAACCGATAGAGCGACAAATGCGGTATGAGTTGTTCGTTCAAGACATGCTCGATCTGATGCTCCCGCAGAAAGAACCGCAGCCGCGCTTCATCCTTCATTTCTTTCATGACTAGACTACCCCTCTCCTATCATTACGCTCCATGATAAATCAATTGGCACGATTACCGAATTACAGCTTTAGTATCACCACGCCGGCTATCATTAGCCCGATCCCGATATACTGAGGAAATCTCATCTTCTGCCGCGCAGCGCCGAACCACCCATTACGGTCCATGAGGAACGTAAGAATGAGCTGAGCAATCAACAGAGTAGATACTGTCAACGTAACCCCGATATGATGAATCGAAGTAATATTGCTAAAAATAACGATAGCCCCAAACGCCCCGCTAATCAGATAGATCGGCTTCACCTGTGTAAGCCCCTGCCACTTGCCGTCTCGAACGATGAACATGACGAGTAATGCCACAACGAATCCTGTGAACTGGGTGATCGCGGCCGTCTGCCACGTGCCGATATCTTGACTGATCCTGGAATTCGCGACGCCTTGCAGCGTAACGAATATCCCTCCAAAGATGGCGAATAGAATCCCTCTCAGCATGCTGGTGTCCCTCCGATCTTGATTTCTCTTTTATTAAAAGATACTTCTGGGAGGGAACGGTAGGACATATGTCCTTCATCTGCACAAAAAAAGAACTGACCGTCAAAGCGTCAGTCAACGTACTTCATCAAACCTGCGATTCGCCAAGCGAAGATTGCAAGCTTTTACGCATTTTGTAGTTCACGAGCTGAACACCCTTTCGCTCCACGGTCTGAGATTGGACAATCGTATACCCCATCCGCTCGAAGAACGGTTTTGCCGTGATGCTCGCGTCCGTATCGATTTCGCTCAGCTTCAGACGTATCGCTTCCTCTTCTAGTCTATGGACAAGAGTCGATGCCACGCCCTGCCCTTGCGCATCCTTGTGGACGTATAGGCGGTCGAGATGTCCCTCCGGCGTCAGATCAGCGAATCCAACGATACACCCCTGGATCACGGCAACATAGGTGATATGACGGCGCAGCGATTGACTCCACGCAGCCATTCTCGTCTCATGGTCATCGGGCGAAGCCCATGCATCAAGCTGTTTGGGTGTATAATCTCTCGCATTGACGGTATGAACCGTGTCATAAAATAGATTTGCGATCGTCTCTAGATCAGAGTCCACATAGGTTCTAAGTTCAATCATCACTCTTCAACTCCATGTTGTGTTGGTATAGACGAAATAACGTCCCTTGTTCATTCGATTGCAGCGTATATTCGATCTGGAGCATGCGGGCAACTTCCGCGATGATTTTTAGCCCCAGGCCTTCTCCACGTTGGTTCTCATCAAAGCCAATCCCATCGTCGCGGATCTCCACCACGCCATGCGCAATCGTCACCTCAAGACTCGTGGCCTTGGCATGCCGGAGTGCATTCTGCAAGATGTTATCGAAGAGCCGCTGTACCCACAACGCATTGCAGCTCCAGACCAATGCTTCATCAACGGGCCGGAAGCGAATCTCCATCTCATGCATGCTATATAGATATCCCCATTTCTGTACCATGGTCTCCAGAAGGTCACGAATATTCACGTCTTCGTTCAGAATATAGGAGCTCTCGAAATGATCCGCAGACTGGAGATGGATTTCCTTGGTCAGATCCGCAATATATTGAATTTGTTGATATAACGATTCGAAGATAGGACTCTGCGTTTCCGTTTGGCATTCCAGATCGAACAGCTGCAAGCGAACCGCCGTTAATGGCGTATTGATGTCATGCCTTAATTTATGAAGCAATTCCTTCTGCATGTCTTCCTGCTGTTTCAATTCCAATTCACGATAGGTCGTTCGCTCAATTAACAAGTTCACCGACCGGATGAGCTCTCCCATCTCATCATCGCTGTGCACCTCGATTTTGCTTGGGATCTTATCATGACTGGCCAAATTGCGGATCGTCCGGTTCAATAGATTGATTTTGTTCAACAACGAGCGGATCGATCTCGAGAATAGAACGGCCAACAGCACCAGGGACAGCACAAATACGACCAACATGACCGGATACGCGAACGAAGCATGGAAAGGAATGTGATCATTGTGCGGCTTAAACACCGCATTGTAAATCACGCTCATCAAGACGCCAATCCCGAGCAGCAGCAAGGGTACACTAATAATCGCGGCGAATAAGAGCAGCTGATATTTCTTTTTTAGTTGCATTTCTTGTTGTAGGTATTGAGCCGATACCCTTCCCCGTATAGATTCTGAATCATGATGCCTTCGTTGTCTTTAATCTTGGCTCGTATTTTTTTGATATGCACATTCACGATATTCGGATTTCGGTCCTCCAGCTGCCATAGGTAATCCAGGAATTGGTCTTTCGTTAAGATCCGATCTCGATTGTCATAGAGGTAGAAGAAGATTTTCCGTTCAATCGCGGTAAAATCAACCTCGTGCTGCAAGCTCGTCAGGAAAACTCTACGACGCTCGGCATCAATGTAGACGTGGTTGATTTGTGTGAATGTGCCGTAATGCTGCTCCAGCATCTTCTTCATGCGCAGCAGCAGCTCTCGCGGATCATAGGGCTTGACCATATAGTCCTCCCCGATCGTTAACCCTTGCAGCTTGCTCTCCATATCACTTCGCGCCGATAAGAAAATAATCGGAATCTGCAAGCCGAGTTGTTTGATCCGCTTCGAGAGCTGGTAACCGTCCTCCCCTGGCAGCATCACGTCCATAATGACCATGTCCATCTCGCGAATGACCTGAATCACGCCGCTTCCATTCGTTTTCCAACATACGTTGTAGCCCTCGCGCTGCAATATTTTTTGCAGGATATCCCCAATGACCACATCGTCTTCCACCATTAATATGTTATAACCTCTCATGGCTTCAACCTTTCTGCTTCACTTGCTCCATAAACACCATCGCCAGCTGATAGATCTCATCCGGGACATAGAGGTAAATGCTGTGCGTCCCGCGCAGCGTCTTGACCTCCGATAAATGCAGCTTTGCTGCAAACGCATGATAGTCTTTTTGATTCTGAATCGTATAGATCGAATCTTTGTATTGATCCGCGATCGCGTCCAAGAATAGGATCGGCGTGTCTGCTGGATAAGGCAAGTTTAACGACTTCATACTATTATTGTAGCTCTGCAGCAGCTCCCGCTCCATATCCCGGTTGAAAAATTGCCGGTACGATATCGCCTTGTACCTCTCCTTCTCCTGCTCCGTCAGAAAAGATTGGCGAAGGACCTCCGGATTATACACCATCGAAGGCGCAAAGCGATGAAACCCTAACGCCGTTAATAGGTTCGTTCCCCGAACCATGACCGAGTCTATGAACCCGAGCGGGTGAGCGACATACTGCTGTGGCAGGCCAATATCTAGCGCGATGATGCCTTTGACCTCCGCCGGGTACTTCTGCGCCCAATAAATCGCCTCAATGCCGGAAATCGAATGCGGTACCAAAATATACGGCGGTTTATTCCCGGTCTGCATGAGGGCCTCTCTCGTCTGCTCCAGGATCTTATCGATATCCCGGTCATCGCCTGACACATCGCTGTAGCCATACCCGGCCCGCTCCACGACGGCAATCTTGTTCTCCTGTGAAAACTTGCGATACATCCCCCTCAGTTCATACATCGGCGCTGCAATCCCCGAACCCGGCATGAATACGTACGTATCCTGACCGTTCCCCTCTTGATAGACGTGGATGTCCTGTCCGTCCACTTGAGCCAGTGAGCCCTCCTCCTTCAAAAGTGCCGATTCCCTGCTAAGCTGAACCTGGTTGTTAATAAAAGCAGCGATGGTTGCAAGTAGTATCACGGCTAGTAATGTAATGCTGGCTTTCTTTAATACATTAAGTAATTTCTGCATCGTCTCGATCTCCCTTCCACTTCATGCTTATAGGATACGATCGAATAATAAATTTCTAGTGAATGCTGCATAGAAACCAACCGTCACGCTCTGGGCGAAATAACATATGTATATGGGGGAAAGGAAAATTGGGAAGGGGCTGAAGACATATGTACGAATTGACATTGGAGACCGCTAAGGGGCTAATTGAGGCCGCGGAACGAAAAGCCAGGTCCATGGGGCTGAACTGTGACATCGCCATCGTCGATGCAGGCGGGAATCTCGTCGCATTCCATCGCATGGATCGGGCGCGGATCGCCGGAATCCGGATCTCGCAGGATAAAGCCTGGACGAGCGCCGCGATGCAGATGCCAACCGAGAATCTGGCGAAAGGAGCGCAGCCGGGAGGTCCGATGTTCGGCATCAATACGACGAACGACGGCAGGCTCGTTATTCTGCCAGGAGGCATTCCGCTTGTGCGCTCAGAACGTGTCGTCGGAGCGATCGGCGTAAGTGGAGGAACGAGCGCGCAGGATGCCGAAGTGGCTGCCGCGGCCGTTCAGGCATTCGAGAGCATGAGAGAGGACGATGTCGTCGCGACCGGGCGCATCGGATCTGCGCAAGTGCGCGGATTTTCTGCCAGAGACTGATTCTCGTGCCCTCCGGAAGAAAACAGGAGCTGCCATTAGCAGCTCCTGTTTCGTCTTATACATTTTTAATACGATTAACATCCTGAGTTGCGGAGTGCAACATGAATGCCGTAGGCTCGGCGAAAGTCCTTCGCTTGCAGGAAGCATACCAGGCAAATTCAAATGATCCACAAAAAAAGCCGCGATCAGCAAATTTGCTGCGCAACTTTTTTACATAGAATCATAGAAGCGTTATCCCAAATTTTTATTTTAAATATACATCAGCATAATCTTCATGACGGTCAAATTGACTTCTGGCGAAAGGACATAATGGCATAATCTTAATCCCTTTCATTCGGGCAAACTCGACTAATCGCTTCACTAACGCCTGTCCTACACCTTGACCGCGTAGACTATCGGTAACAATAGTGTGATCTACTATAATGGTATGATTTCCACTGTGAATATAATGTATTTCAGCTTCCCTCCAATTCTCTTCTCCCACATAAAAGCTGTTCACATCTTCTTTTATTTCAAGCATCATATTCCCCCCCATTTATATGCTTGCCCCTAAGTTAGATAATAATTTATGTAGTTAAGTTATTGCGGACGTTCAATAGAAAAGACTCTTCCAAGAGTGGAATAGAAGCTGCCTGCTAAACGGCTAACCGGGTTTCGTGCCCCCGTCTTATACAGAGTTGCCGCTACCAAAGCCTCCGGAAGAACCCTGCCACCCTTTGCCAGGCTGAATAAATATTGACCTATTTCAAAGCTTAGTTTAAGTGCAATAGGCAGGAGCTCTCCGGCAGCTTGTTCGCGTAATGATTCTCTGCTCAATACAACGGTAGTTTCCTTAAAGGCAACATAATCTGCAACATACTATTTTGTAACAAGAAAAGCAGCAACTTCAGCTAGCCGAGATGCGTAACCCCACTCATTATCATACCAAGCGGCTACTGATAAAAGCTCGCCCTGCACTTGGGTCAATGGCAGATCAATAATGGATGAATGAGGATCCCCTACAATACGGGAAGAAGCCCATTCACCCTCCAATACATTTAGAACTCCCTGAAGTTCACCTTCATTAGCTGCAAGGCGGAACATGTCATTGATCTCTTGAACGGAGCATGATTTCTCTGTTATCAGATTAAGCTCCGCAATGCTGCCTGTGCGAGTCGGGATTCGGTATGCTTTTCCAGTAATTTGGAGATCACTCCAAATAAACTTGAGAGCCTTAGCTGCTCCCGAGGATGATGGGATGATATTTTCTGCTGCTGCCCAAGAATCCCGCCGGTCCTTCATCGGCTGATCTGTTAAGGATTGTGTATTGGTATAAGAATGAACCGTTGAAAACAGGCCATACTTAATCCCGTAATTTTCCTTAACTAATTTCACTACGGGTGCCAGCGCATTGGTTGTACAGCTGGCCATACTGATAATTTTATGCTTCTCCGGATCGAAGCTGCTGAGATTAATTCCTTTAAGCAAAACGGCGTCGCAGTCTTCGAGACTTTTACTTGGCCCGCTGACAAGCACACGCTTGGCACCGCGATCCAAGTGCAATTGTGCAACCGGTCTGGTTACAGCACGTCCCGTACAGTCAATCACCAACTCAACACCCAATTCTCCCCAATTAGGAACTTCATTGGACGAATTCATATACCGGATTTCACGGCCGCCAATGATGATAGCTCCCTCTCGACTGAGGACCTCTTCATGCCAACGTTTATAATTTGTATCAACCTCAAAAAGCGCTGCTAGTATAGATTCATCTTTTATATCAGAGATAGAGTAAGGTATAAAGAGCTTCTCTTGAAGTGCTACTCTAAGTAATTGCCGGCCGATTCGACCAAATCCAAATATTGCGATTTTACTCATGATACCCTCCCGTTAGATCTTGTCTTTACTCATTGCTTGATTTACTCCAATTCCTGCACTTGAATAGGCGTAAGGTTTTTTTCAATTTCAGCACGGCTGGCTTCAAGCCACGATGGCAGCATTAATGCCTCGCCCAGATGCTCTTCAGGTTCATCATTTGCGAAACCTGGCGGGTCTGTCGCAATTTCAAACAAAATGCCGCCTTGTTCACGAAAATAGATAGCATGGAAATACTGTCGGTCAATAATTGGTGTAGGATGAAAACCACTTTTTTCGACATGGCTCCTCCATGCATCATGGTCTTCAAAATCCTTGGCTCGCCACGCGATATGGTGAACGGTGCCTGAACCGGGGATCCCGCGCTCCATTGGCTCGGCATTCACGTCAATAAGGTTGCCGATATCCCCTTCTGCTTTATATCGAATAAAGCCGCTATCCTGCCCGACTTTTTCAAGACCCAATACGTCCTCAAGAACCTGCATGGTCTTTGCGGATGCAGTGCTGTACAGCACTGCGCCACCAAATCCTTTGATAGCCTTATCCGTCGGAATACCTCCGAATGACCACGTATTAGGAGCTCCGTCTGCCCGTTCAACAATCTCTAACTGAAGACCATCAAGATCTGAAAATTCGATATAGTTTTCGGAAAAACGGGTGCTTTCTGTGAAGGAAATATCGAACGCAGCAAGGCGTGCTTTCCAAAAACCAAGTGCGCCTATTGGTACAGCGTATGTTGTTGTACCTACTTGTCCTCCTCCTATGCGACCTTTATGAGAAAATTCGTGCGGGAAGAATGTAATAATAGTTCCAGGGCTGCCTTTTTCATTGCCGAAGTACAAATGATATACTTCAGGTGCGTCAAAGTTAATTGTTTTTTTAACAAGACGAAGACCTAGGACTCCAGCATAAAAATCTACATTCTTCTGCGCATCCTTCACGAAACAAGTAATATGATGGATGCCCGCTGTTTTCTTTATGATATTACCCATCTTTCCCATACTCCTTCTGCTAGATTTTTCGATCATGCTAATCACTGAACATACTCCTGGTTCAAATGATAGAGAAAAGAGCAACAGCGAACAATTCCAATATTTCTATACTTACATAGCGAATTTACTATATCTTTGACCCGAATAACCCATTTGGTTCCAATACAAAAAGCCGGGGATTTTCCCCGGCTTTTTGCGTTAACATAGCAGATTAAAAAACGGATCTGGATTACCCTAAGAATGATTTCAACATCCATACATGCTTTTCGAGCGAGTAATGAATGGCCAAAAGCATATCTCCGGTTGTCTCGTCATCCTCACGACTAGCGATACTCATACCTTCTTTAAGCTCATTAACCATAGTTCCAAAATCGGCTACAAGCGTGCGAACCATCTCCGTAGCGCTTTCATTGCCTACTGCATCTTTTACCGTTGCGGTTTCAAGAATTCCATGCAAAGTCGCTACAGGGCTGCCGCCTAATGCCAGTAGCCGCTCAGCAAGATTGTCCACATGAAGTGCAGCCTCCGTGTATAGTTCTTCAAACTTTAAATGTAAAGTGAAGAACTGTTGACCTTTGACATACCAATGATAGTTATGGAGTTTGGTGAACAGAAGACTCCAGTTCGCTATCTGAGTGTTTAACACTATCATAAGTTTTTCAGACATAAAAAAGCCCCTTTCTAATTTAGCACTAAATTCCAGGACCCACTATAACACACCAACAACCCCCTGTATACGCGGATTTTCAATTATAAGAAAAAGCTATATGAGACATAGAAAGATCGATATTGATCGTGCGAACCACCGTTTATACGATTGTATTACATATCTAGTTCTTGGAATTCATTATCTTTAGAACTCCTAGACTGGAACATGAATCTCACCAACGATAAAGGAGAGTTTGAATGGGAGTACGTTTTTTAAAAATGGCAGTTATTTATATTATTCTCGGTATTGGCATTGGAATCTACATGGGTGCAACACTGAACTTTGCATTGTTTAGTGTTCATTCCCACACCAATCTTTTCGGATGGGCAACTTTGGCCCTTTGCGGATTTACTTATCTGCGTTTTCCAAAAGCCGCAGAGTCCCAACTAGCTAAATGGCACTTCTGGTTGCAGGGCACAGGCTTGCCAATCATGTTGATCTCGCTATCATTTATGGCAAACGGTTATGATCAGGAATGGTTACCGACTATAAAACGTATAGGTGAATCCGTTGCCGGAAGTGGAATTCTTGTTTTTGCTGTCAACGTATTTTTAAATGTTAAGGAAACCCATATAACTGTAAAAAAAGAAACGTATGCTGAAAAAAAGGGGGGGAGCTTTTGATTAACCCCGTAAAGCCAATTGCACCGCGTTATAATCTTACGACCCTTATTCTATTCTGGTGCTCATTAATTGTCGTCTCTTCCCTATATTTAACGATCCCTCTGTTCACCATATTTGAGGACGTATTCCAGGTCTCATCTTCCCAAGCGACTTGGGCAGGAAGCGCCTTTTCCTTTGCTTTTGCCGGTGGAGGACTCCTGTTCGGGGGGCTTTCTGATCGCTATGGGCGAAAAAAAATGATGATCTCCGGGTTATGCTTACTCACGGCATCAACCCCTTTTATAGGAACCGTTCATGAGTTTCAATGGCTTATTGTTCTAAGGGTTATACAGGGATTGGCAGCATCCATGTTTCCGTCTTCAGTGTTAGCCTACGCTATGGAGATGTTCCCAACGAATAAAAGGGTAACGATCATTGGGTTTATAAGCACCGCCTTTTTAATGGCCAGTATCGTGGGACAGATCTATAGCAGCACCGTTGTATTGGTACTAAGCTGGAAATATGTATTTACTATTCTTGGCATTGTTTATTTGGTTTCGCTTTTTTTGATTACAGTATGTATACCCACAGATATAATACAGAAGCCGGAGGGCAATTTTTTTTCTCCTTTAAAGCGCATTGGTGGTATTTTTAAGAAAAAAAGTTTGCCTATCTGTTACATCATTTCCTCAACTCTCTTTATTTCACTCGTCGGTTTCTTCTCCACGCTTGGAAGTTATCTAAGCAGCGCTCTCTTTGAACTGAGTCACCAGGAAATCCTATGGGTTCGTGCAGCCGGTATCATCGGTATGTTCATTTCTCCATTTGATGGAAGGCTCGTTACTAAGTTTGGTGTTAAAAATGTTCTATGGTGTGGTTTGATTATGGCCGGTATTGGTCTAGGTTTGATTGGCATTTGGGGGAACCTTACATTTTTAATCTTGACGAGTATTATTTTTACTGCTGGCATAGCTATGGCCCTTCCCGCCTTGTTATCATTAATAGGCACTTTAGCTGGAGAGTTAAGAGCTAGCGCTCTTTCTTTCCATATGTTTATGCTTTTCATTGGAGCTTCGCTTGGCCCTATCATTTCCATTTATTTAATCGACACCCAAGGTCATAGGTTCACTTTCGAGGTGTTAGCCGGATTACTGCTGTTAAGTACGGTTGTCCCATTCTTTATTCGCTTAGAGGGGAAAGAAACCATTACCACTACCAATCAGCATAATTAAAATAAGGTTAAGCATCATTAAGAGTCGAATGCAACAACGAAAATGCTCCCCTTACAGTAACAGGATTTCTTATTTTACCTGTCTACCGTAAGGGGAGCATTTCACATACCTAGATCGCCTATACTTATGATTGAACAAGAACAGCCTCATATGGATCAAACCTTGATGGTTCTGCTTTCCTTCAATCAAGCACGCGGTGCACTTTCAAATTTACCTTTGTGAGTCAAATCACAGAAAGGCTTTTGACTTGATAATCCACACCGACAAAGAATAAAGCTCTCCTTTGTCTCGAAACGGTTACCGAGCGCATCAACCATTTCTACTTTACCTGTTATTCTTAACGGTCCATTATCATTGACTTTAATTGTTACATCGGACAAGATAATCCACCTCTTTCATGATATTTAGAAGACAAAGCAATCCAAGTCACAGAAACCGCTGCCATGATGATGGTTACACTTATGATGAAGATGGGCCTGTTTAGGTATATGGGCACTTGATCCACCACCCCCATATTCCAGCCCCTTGTAATAGCCTCCAAAGAAATTATGTGGAGACCAGTCTGGACTAGCTTTTGGAGCTGGAGGCGACAAAGACTCAAATTCGTTAGTACCGTAGACAATCTTGCCCCCTACAACAGTGAAGACAGATTCAATTTTTTTAATTGCTTCTTCGGAGACATGAAAGAAATTATCGGAAAGAATTGAAAAATCAGCATATTGCCCCTCTTTGATTTGCCCTTTTACATCTTCTTCTTTGGAAAACCATGCATTCCCCGACGTATACATGCGAAGCGCTTCATGCCTCTCTACACGATTAGAATCAGGGTACAGGCTTAACCCACCTAATGTCTTGCCCGTCACTAACCAGTATAAGGCAACCCACGGATTATAACTGGCTACTCTTGTCGCATCTGTCCCTACGCCGACACGTAATCCAGACTTAATCATCTTGGTTATCGGAGGAGCATTTTCCGCTGCTTTGGCCCCATATCTTTCGACGAAATACTCACCTTGAAAAGCCATTCGGCTCTGAACGGCGATCGAACCGCCTAATGCCACAACTCGCTCCAAATCCTTCTCCTGGATTGTTTCGGCATGATCCAGAATCCAGCGCAAGTCTTTGAATGGCACCTCTTTATTCACACGCTCAAATACATCAAGGAAGCGTGTAATAGACTCTCCATAGGTTGCATGAAGACGAAATGGCCAGCGTTGTTCAACGAGGTGCCGAGAAACATCAAACAGTTCATCTTCAAGTACAGCAGGGAGTTCGGGACGAGGCTCTACAAAATCTTCAAAGTCTGCCGCGCTATAAACAAGCATTTCACCGGCACCGTTATGACGATAGTAAGTACTGCCCGTGTACGGCTGCGATGAAGCGGTCCATGTTTTAAAATCACTCAATTCATTCTTGGGATGCTGCGTGAATAAATTATACGCAGTGCGAACCGTAATTTCTTCACGTTTATCAAGTTCTGCAAACACTTGATAGTCATCGGGATAGTTCTGAAAGCCCCCACCAGCGTCAATAACGCTTGTAACTCCAAAACGATTCAATTCCCTCATAAAAAGTCGGGTTGAATTCATTTGGTCCTCATAAGAAAGCGTTGGCCCTTTTGCTAAGGTAGAATACAAAATCGTTGCATTTGGTCTAGCGATGAGCATTCCTGTAGGATTGCCTTTACTATCCCTTTGGATTTCTCCACCCGGTGGATTTGGTGAATCTTTTGTATACCCAATGACTCGCAAGGCAGCTTTGTTCAGAAAAGCTTGACGGTAAAGATTGAGAATAAAAACGGGGGTGTCTGGAGCAATGCGATTGATCTCATCTAGCGTTGGCATCCGGCGTTCAATGAATTGGAACTCTGTCCAGCCGCCTACAACACGGACCCAATGAGGAGCTGGCGTACGGTCGACCTGCTTTTTCAACATGCGCAATGCATCCGCTACGGATGGCACCCCATCCCAACGAAGTTCAAGGTTATAGTTGAGACCGCCTCGAATGAGATGAATATGGGAATCGTTCAATCCCGGTATTAACATTCGTTGGTTCGCGTTCACAACCTGAGTGGATGATCCAACATATTTCATGATTTCGGCATCATCTCCCACAGCCAGAAATTGGCCGTCCTTAATTGCAACTGCCGTTGCTGTAGGATTTGAATCGTCCATCGTTACAATACTGGCATTGTGAATGACCAAACTGGCCTCAAAATCTATCATTTTCATAGACACGATTCCACTCTCCCTTTAGATTATTTTATTTGTTGTGTAACCATTGCTGTATCCAGGGTATCAACCGCTGACCTAAATACATACCGGCAAGACCGAGCAGCCCCAAAAAAGGCGGTGCTGGCGAAGGGATCTTAAGCGATTGAAAAACAACGCCAATTACAATACCTGCAGCTAGAGCTAGAACCATAGAACCCATACTCATTTCTCCTCACTTATAATTGTTATGTTCTTACTAGATGCCTTCCATATAAGTCTAAAAGTCAACATTTTTACTAGCAATAAGGCTTTCTCTATAACAGCCATAGGAATTACTTATGCAAATACGTTATAGAACTTTTGATATATATAGTTTTTTCCTATGAAATATATAGAAAACTGAAGATTGTTCGCACAGTTACATTTCAATAGACTGGGTACATGCAGCAGGATTTCCAATTTAGTAGGGCTGTTGTAATCATATCTGGAAAAGGTAGGGATCTTCGTATGTTTAACGGGAAGACAGATTTACTTACGGCTGATAACTCTGCAATTATTCTTGTAGACCACCAGCCTCAAATGCTCTTTGGTGTTCAAAGTGCAGACCGCCAAACCATCATTAACAATGCGGTTGGACTGGCCAAAACAGCCAAAGTTTTCAATGCACCCATCATTCTTACGACTGTAGCTGCGGAAACATTCTCAGGCCCGATTCATCCGCATATTCAAGAAGTATTTCCAGACCATAAACCGATTGACCGTACAACAATGAATTCTTGGGAAGACGAAAATTTCGTAGAAGCTGTGAAGAAAACAGGCCGTAAAAAGCTGATCATCGCAGCACTTTGGACGGAAGTTTGTCTTGCTTTCCCTGTAATTGCAGCCATCAAAGATGGATATGAAGTATACATTGTAACGGATGCTTCTGGTGGTTCGACGACGGAGGCGCATAACATGTCCATTCAACGCATGATACAAGCAGGAGCAATCCCCGTTACTTGGCAGGCTGTTCTGCTTGAGTACCAACGCGATTGGGCCCGTCAAGAAACCTATGACGCAGTTATGTCGATCGTTACGGAACACAGCGGAGCTTATGGTGCGGGTATTGTTTATGCCCAAACGATGTTTGGTGGCCACGGGGGATAAACCTATTCATCCCAAAACAGTTTCATTTTTACTATCTTAGTTTGTGGAATATGCCTAAAGTGAGTGTACTATACTAAAACTAATTCTATAAGGAAGTGATAAGCATGGCTAAATTAACAGTAGGAACAGAAAACGGGCAACCCATTGAATTGTACTTTGAGGATTTTGGCGCAGGCAAACCTGTGATTTTAATCCATGGCTGGCCATTGAGCGGGCGCTCGTGGGAGAGTCAAGTTCCAGCGCTGATCGAAGCAGGTTACCGTGTGATTACCTATGACCGCCGCGGATTCGGACAATCCTCCCAACCGTGGAACGGTTACGACTATGATACGTTTGCGATGGATCTCGACAAGCTAATTAAACATCTAGACCTTAAGAATGTAACACTGGTCGGATTTTCGATGGGTGGCGGAGAGGTTGCCCGTTACGTTGGCACATACGGAACAAGCCGTGTCGAAAAAGCCGTATTGGCTGCTGCGGTTCCGCCATTCTTTTATAAATCTGACGAGCATCCGGAGGGCGGACTAGATGAAGCCGCCATTCAGGGCTTCCAGGACGGTTTGAAAAAAGACCGTATCGCCTTCCTTGACGGCTTCAGTCACAATTTCTTTAAAGCAGGGGATAGAACCGACCTGGTAAGCGAGTCCTTCCGTGCTTACAACCTTGATATTGCTTCTTATGCTTCGCCTAAGGGGACGCTGGATTGCACTGATGCCTTCGGCCGGACGGATTTCCGTGGCGATTTGGCGAAATTTGATATCCCATTGCTTGTTATCCATGGCGATTCCGATGCGATCGTGCCGCTTGAGGTAAGTGGTCAACTCTCCCACGAAGCTGTTGCAGGCAGTCAACTCGTCGTAATTGAAGGTGGACCACATGGTCTGAACGCAACTCATCCTGAAGAATTCAATACCGCTTTGATTCACTTTCTTAATACGAAATGAATGTACAGTCACGGGAATCATCAGTTCGTGTGAACTGTGCCCCACAAGAAGGACACTTTGAAAAAAAAATGACCCGCTTGTGGGTCATTTTTATATTAATCTAGGAAAGGATGAGGAGCGAGACTTAGGATTCGAATATCGAGGCTTGGGTTTCAAACAGTCTTCTCTGGCTTCGGAATTCCAGCGCTGTGATGCCTTCGGTATCCTTGAATATTCTCGTAAAATGCTTCACATTTTCGAATCCAACCTGATCACTGATTTCGTACACCTTCAAATCGGAGTGCACCAGCAGTTCCTTCGCCTTGTCCAACCTTAACCGGCGAACATAGCTCGAGAAACTCTCACCGTTATATTCCTGGAAGGCATGGCTGAAATACGAATAATTGAGTGAGAAATGGTTGGACACGACCGCCATGTTCAAATCGTCGGCATAATGCGTCTGCAAGTAGGTGAGAACTTTTTGCATCGTATTTTGTTCGGTCGGCGCTTGCTCTCTCCGATCTTGGATGAACCGATCCAGATGATCGAGAAGCTGCTCAACAGCTGTGTAATAATCTTCAAATCGATCGAAGTTTCCGATATGACCAACATAGGCGTACGTCCTTAATAACCCGAGTACCTTATGCCCGTAGATGCGAAACAGCTTGTCGAACAGCTCCTCGTTGAGCAACTGGCTAATACGTTCCAGATAGCCGATCTCACAGCTGCTAATAATGCGAACATCGAGGATTTGATCGAGTAGCAGTTTGATTTCATCCCCGCGTCCCATTCCGATGAGATTCAATATTCGTTGAACCAAATCAACAGGAACAATATGTCGCTCATTGCGTTCGCTTATGCTGATATAGTCCAGCACATCGAGTTCTGGAAGCAGAATACCGTATTTCAAGGTTTGCTTCACTTGACTGTATGCCCACCTTATTTGCTCTATCCCTTGAACTGAATCACTAATCGCAATTCGCAGCTGCGAATCAAATGCACGCAACCTCCACCGTTCAGCCAACTGGTAGAACATAACCGGATCGCGTGCGATCATAATCGTTCCGCCTTTCCCATCACGCGCGAGCCTCCAATCCACATGCCCTTGTAACAGCTCAGCGATTTGATTCCTGAAAGAAACAGCATCCGTATTGCTAGACTGTGATCCTCCACCGCGTCGCGTAAGTAAGCCCAGCGTATATCCTGCATTCAACCAACTTAAGTCGGCCTGCTTCAGCTTGATTTGTGTTAATCCATCACCAGCATCCTCCTGGGTTAAATGCAGGGTAACTAACTCGGCAGCAAAAAGGCCGGCATCTTCGCCCGCCTTGTCTGCTCGCTCTCCTCTCATCCCTATGTCCCGCATTAATCGCTCCAGGACGGCAAACAACTCCTCCCGCACCACTGGCTTTATGAGATAATCCTTCACAGCACAGCGGATCGCTTTCTGCGCATATACGAAGTCATTATAGCCAGACAGCAATACAACCTCGGGTTTCACCGGATGTTCTTGCAGCTGCTCGAGCAGTTCGATCCCATCCATTATTGGCATTCGGATATCCGTGAACATAATATCCACAGGCTCCTGGCGAAGCAGTTCCAACGCTTCTTGTCCATTCTCGGCAAATTGGTAACTGAACAGATTAGGAAACTGTCTCTCAATTACCGATTGCAAGCCTCTCCGAATGATTTTCTCGTCGTCGACGATCAGCAAGCTAATCATAGATGTCCACTCCCTCTCCCATGACCCGATACGGCAAAGTCATGACTATGCGTGTATAGCTTCCTTCCTGACTCTCGATCTGAATCCCATATTCTGCCCCATAACTCATTACAAAACGTTGGTCCACATTGCGCAGACCGATTCCATTGCTGTCCTGGTTATCTTTGCGAACAAATAATTGCCTGACATCCTGGTAAGCGGATTCTTCCATTCGCAGCATTCGATTCAATAAGCCCAGCGTCTCTTCCGGTATGCCGCAGCCGCTGTCAGCGATCTCTATGATACAAGCCTGGTCACGCCGGACGGCAGAAATCGTAATGACAAGATCTCCGTCGCTGGAATGCATGCATCTCATCCCATGCTTGATTGCATTCTCGACTGCGGGCTGCAGTGACATTTTGAGAGATTCCTGCTTGAGGCATTCCGGTGCAATCGACAATCGGAGATCAAGCCTTCCATCATAACGGATGTTCATGACGGAAACATAATGCTGGACCTGCTGAATCTCATCGCTGAGCATCACGTGATCCCGCTTCCATTCCATCGAATACCGCATCATACCGCCTAGCGAGATCATGATATCCGATATGAGGTACTGCCCTTCAATTTCCGCCAGCATCCTGACGTTTTCCAGCGTATTGTAGAGAAAGTGGGAATCTATCTGGTTCTTCAGCGCCCGAAGCTCGGCTTCTTTGCCTGCCGCCTGCCTGGCTGCCTGCTCTTGAATGAGCTCGTTAATCTTCAAAATAAGCTCGCGGTAATGAAAGCCCAGCTCTCCTACCTCATCGGTACCGGTAATCGGCGGAAGCCCGACGTTGAAGTTGCCGCTTCTTATCTGTTGCATCGATTCTCTTAACGCCTTAAGTCTGCGCAAAATGATCGCCTGCATCGAGTAAGATAGCAATATGAGAAATACCACTAGTAACGAAATGAGTACAATATAACGAACTTTTGAATGGTTAATGACTTCAATCGTGTCCGCAAGACTAACCATATTGACCAGATGTACGTCGATCGATGGAATGTAGCTCTGAAATGCCAAGTAGGATTGTCCATCAACCTTGAACTGTACCGTCTCGTAATCTGTATTACTCGTCAGGTTCACGCTGTTCATTAATTGCTCCGCGCTGTGCCGCCCGAACACAGGTGAAGCCCTCAAGCTGAATACCTGTCCGTTCCTTGCAACTACGATCAGCTGGGAGTTCATGTCCTGCACACTACTGAACGTTCGAGAGAAGAAATTCGACAGCTTCATCGATATCTCTAAAATGCCGTTATGTGCTCTGTTGTCCGCATATTTGAATTCCTGCAAGTACGTCATGAAGGGCTCATTCGGCGATGGTTCGGATGGCGCATCGGTGAGGGCGACGTTATCCTGTATCTCCCACCAGGGCGAACCGCTCTGCTTCATCACCTCATCATGCCAAGTCTTGTCCTGAATACGTGATTCCTGTAGGATGACTGGCCAAATCTCATTCACATAATGGTTGTCCGTGAACAACCGGACATTCGCAATTCGTGGATTGTTGAACAGAAAATATTGGAAGTTGTTGACCACATCATTCTTAATATGAAGAACACGCGCTGTATCCTGAATTTGTTCAATTTGCAGATAATTGTTCATTTCCCGATTGGATAACGCGAGCTGACCGGTCCATCCCATCAGTTCCATGTTGTTCTCAATGTTTATCTTCTCGACTGCCAGCACATTCTCGCTGTTCTTCGTCAATTCTTCCATCGCCTTTGCGGACTCTTCATTGAGCGTATACCAGGAGAATAGAATAACCGGTATGAAGATAACGAACACAAATGACAGAATCAGTTTGACTTGAAGCGAAAGTTTAAACGTAAATGCACGTATCCCCAATAACCATCGGATTGCCGCGTATCCCATCTCCTGTTTCACCTCCTGCTGCTTCCTCTATAGGACTATTGATTGAGCGACGACTTCAGCTTCCGTATATTTCGTTCATAGGCTGCTTGGCGGCTAGCAAGGATGGCTTCATACTCAGGATCCTCGGTAGTGCTCTTCATGAACTCGGCGAACAGTCGATCGAATTCAGCATCCGACCCCGCCATCAACAGCTTCGGTAGCGTCTCGGCCCAGAGCCGTGTGTTTCTTTCTAACGCAATACCTTCCTTCGTCGTCGGGTCCGGATCCAGATTTTCGAACTCGGTCATACTGATCGTCTTTCCCCTCGTCCAATCGGCAATTTGTTTGGAAGGCTCTGCATCCATCCCCGTCATCCATGTTAGATTCATGTTCGTATCCATTAGCATCCAGTACATATAATCACCGCCATATTTGCTATCGAACGCTTTACGGTCGGTGTTGAGCAGATGCATGACCTCTGGCAGGAACTGATCTTTGCCGTCTATCGTATCGTAGGTAACGCCCTTCTCTCCTAAGAACAGATCCTTGTTTCCCTCTTGGCTGAGCAAATAGCTGAGGAAGGCGATTGCCCGCTTCTTATTCTTGACGTTCTTCGAAATGAGCGTCACCGTCCAACCGGAGACGCCATTTCCTGCAAGTGTTGGCGTATCATGCGCATCATTCGCCGGACCATCAATCGCGATATACACCTTGTTCGGGTCCTTCTGATACAACGCTTGGTTAATCTCTGAAAAATCAGACCACTGATACATCATGGCAAAATAGCGCCCTTGTGATATTTTTTCATCCTTTTCCAATCTTTTTTCATCAATATAGACATCTGTCGGCATCAGCCCGTCCTCATTCGCTTGGCGGAACACCTTCAGCCATTTCAGATAGGTTGGATCGCTTCGACGATCGTACAGTTTGCCGTTTTTCTGCTGCGGAATTGCTAGGAAATCCTGAAGATACGATTCCAGCGAGTAGTTGCCGGTTTCCGTAAATTCATGCAGGCCGATTGGAATGAGCGGCTGGCCGTCCACTTCCGGAAACTTCTCCTTCGCAGCCTTCAGCGCACCGAGAAACCCTTCCGGCGTACTCATATCCGGCTTCCCAAGTGCTTCATACATGTCTTTCCGAACAACAAAGGTCTGATTAGACGTAAAAAGCTGACCATATTTTCGATAATCCGCAGGGGATGAAGATGCATTCGGGTAGCTATATACATTGCCGTCAGCCTGTGTAAACCAGCTAAGCTTCACGGGGTCTGCGACTTTAAAGAAATAAGGAT
The DNA here is from genome assembly GCF_009363075.1 of Paenibacillus guangzhouensis. Taxonomy (NCBI): domain Bacteria; kingdom Bacillati; phylum Bacillota; class Bacilli; order Caryophanales; family Paenibacillaceae; genus Paenibacillus; species Paenibacillus guangzhouensis. Next base: position 4,800,412 of record NZ_CP045293.1, read on the forward strand.
CATACTGATCCGCTAGCTCATTCAATGGAAGCACCATGTCTCCATTGATCATCTTCATCACGGAATCCTCATACCAGCCTAGCGTGATGAAATCAGGGAGCGACCTTGCTGCCATCATCGTGTTGAGCTTCTCGCTGGCTTCGCCAGCAGGCACGATAAAGTTCAAGCTGACGCCCGTCTTCTTCGTTATATAATCGGAAACGACGTTTCCTCCCCACTTGTTGGTGAACCAATCGAAGTTGATATACCAGTCAAACGTAATTGGTGTCGTGTCCAGCTTCCAGGCAGGCTCATCCGGAGAAGGCTTCGATTGAGAAGCATCTGCCTTCATGAGATTGGCGTTCGAGTTCGTATGATCCTTAGCAGTGCCATTGCTCGATGTGCCAGTGTTCCCAGAACAAGCTACTAACGTCCAACACATCAGCAGTGCTAGTAACAGCCTTACTGATTTACGCATTTTACCCATTCATAATTCTCCTTTGTCTGTGCAGTGGTGAACTTAATATCCTATTATTGTGATATACCTCCTAGCGTAAGTAGGCTTACGCTGTTTAGAAGCCTAGTATAAAGGTTAATGCAAAGAAGTGAAAGAGCTCGCACTCATATAATATGTAGGTCAGATTTCCTATGCCGACAACGCGAATAAGCGAGCACGACAAGGAAATTTCCCCGTCTTGACTCGCTTTTGTTAGCTATGATGTTCTAGTTATGATTCATAATCTCCAGCATCGTAAAACGCTTTTCCCAAATAACAAGTGCCCCTATCAGTACGATGTAGCCTGCCAACTTTTGTGATTATTCTAGAAAAAAATCGATACATTTCTGAATAGAAGGATTATTGTCATGATACTTTTTAAAAATAAGCTTGACCTCACGAATAGGCGTTGGACTTACGAGACGAATCATTTTCAATTGCTGGCCAGAAAAGTTTCCAATTAAAGAAGTAGGCAAAATAGCTACCCCCATCTTATGCAGTACCATAGCAAGAAGAATTGCCGTGGAATCTGACACAAACTTTGATTGCAAGGATTTGACGATTTTAGTGCTGAATGTATGAAGATGCCCAATTAAACTTATATCCCCAACAAATAAGGAAGATTCTAAATCTTCTAGCTCCTGAAAAGAAACAAAGGTTCGATCTGCCCATGGATGATCCGCATAAACGACCAATGCTTGTTCTTCTTTATACAGGTGCAGCATATGAATTTCTTTATTTGGTTTATAATTGTCAGTAATGCCAATATCGATACTACTATTCAATAATTGCTGTGATGTATTTTCTGCACTGACAAATTTTAATGTAATATCAGGATACTGTTCATTGAATTTCAAAAAACGGGGTACTAAACAAAAAAAGTCCATGGGCGAAATGCCTATCGAAAGTTTATTTGCCCGAGCATTGCGTAACTCGTAAGTTTCTTTCTTCGATTCTTCAATGAGCCTCATCACGGAAAGAGCTTTTTCGTAAAGTATTTCTCCGTCAGCTGTAATCTTTACCCCCCTACCAACTCTCTCAAACAAAGGAGTTCCAACCTCTACCTCTAGAAAGCGGATCTGTTGACTTAAAGTAGGTTGAGAAATCATTAAAACTTCTGCAGCCTTAGTAAAGCTTCCTTCTTTGCAAATTTGAATGAAACATTCTAGTTGCCTGAACATAAAAGATTCACCTCAACCTCTCTTACATATGAATCCATCTCTTGAATGAATATGCGTGCAGTGGGCCTCATCGTAACGGAATTAAGATATACAAGAGATATATCCCAACAAGGAATATGGCCTTCTAATTTGACAATACGCAAAGAATCGTCCCATAGGCTTTCGAGTAAAGACGTTGGTATAAGAGCTGCTCCAAGTCCTTGACGAACCCCATGAATCAATACTGAAGTGGAGGACGTTTCTATTATCGACTTCAAGGTAAAGCCACAAGAGAAACAATACATGTCAATTAATGATTTGTTTTGTTCTCGGAACATGATCGAATTCATTTGCTTCAAAGATCGAAAAGGAATCGAAGATCTTTCGGCCAAAGGATGTTCTGAGTGAATCAATAGCGCCATTTCTTGTCTGTACAAATAAGTCGAAATGACCGAAGCATCAGAAATCGGATATGCAGTGATTCCAATGTCTATCCTTTGTTCCAAAACTTTATTCTCGACATCCTCTGCATCGATAATTTTTAATAATATATTCGGGTACTTTTGGTGAAATCTCATAAAGTAAGGAGCAAGATATTCAAGTTCAGCAGGACAACATCCAATAGAAATTGTTTCTCTCGATTTATTGTTTCGGCCATTTATTTCATATCGCGCCTCCTCAAGAAGATGCATAATTGCGTTGCCCTTATTCAAGAGAATTTTTCCCGCTTCCGTTACTTCCACTCCCCTACTTACCCGATCGAACAATTGAATATTATATTCATCTTCCAAAACCCGCATTTGTTGACTCAGTGTAGGCTGAGTCACACCTAATTCCTCTTTGGCTTTAGTGAAGCTTCCTGATTTGCAAATTTGAATAAAATATTCAAGCTGGCGCAATTCCACAGTGTATCCCCCCTTAGTTAATCCAGATTAATAGGAAAGTGAAAACTTCCACCGGTTCATCGTCTGTCCGAACCGAGCGAAGCGGAGTGATGGAGGGAGGGCGGCGGTGTGCTGCACCACTCCATTCCCCTACCCCTATGCCCTTTGCTTACTTTCCCTAATCGTCTGAGATAGCAGTTCGTGAAGCTTGGCTATTCGTCGTTGTCATTTCGCAATTCATCAAAAAATTTGCCTTTCTAGCCTTTACTTTTCTTGGTTTTTCCCGTACTGAGTGTTCATCCACTGGTACTGAGTGTTCATCCACTGGTGGTGATGAGCGTGATCGTGATAATTACTGGACTGTGTAATCATTATATGAGAAACCCTATCATGTAATATATCCGCTAGATTTCAGGTGAAGGTTACTAGATTTTAGGGTTTGTGCGTTGGGATACTATGTGTGGTCTGAAAATATGAAGAGCCCGCTTCTCGATTTGCGGAGCTGGACCACTAGTATGTTGTGTTGTCCTGCATTTCCTCAGTACTATGAGCACCTGAAGTTAGGTTCAGCTTCCCATTGCTTTCTCTCGCCAGGCGTCTTTCATGACGCGGCAGGATGAAGTACAGATGTCCATTTAAAATAAAAAGGTTGTTCTGAGTATCAGAACAACCACCAAAAGAATATACAGTTACATTTATTCGTCTTCATAAAATTACTCATCATCAAATAACCAGTTAAGATCTATGTCATATCATATCTCTTTCTGAAAACCTGAAGAAATCCAACTTGGCTCTAGCCTTTCTGATCTTTTTTATCTTCTAACCTATTGAGTCCGACATAACGTTATCTCCTTAAAAAAAAGGACAACCAGTACTCCTCATCTGGTTGTCCTCTTGATTAATTTAAACAAATCTTTATTGTAATATAATCATACCGAAATATAACTTAAATGTTTAGAACAAAACTTAATTGTAATGAATCAGTAAACTCATCTATATGACAATCCACTACTCCACCGTAACACTCTTCGCCAAGTTCCGCGGCTTGTCGACATCGTTACCGCGCGCCAAGGACGCGTAGTACGAGATCAACTGCAGCGGGACAACCGATAATGCCGGCGTAAGCAGTGGATGTGTCGCAGGAATCGCATGAACCTCATCTACCGCTTTGCCTAGCGCTTTCGCTTCGTTCACATCGGCAAGGCCGAAGATCACGCCGCCGCGCGCTTTGACTTCCTTAATGTTGCTAACCGTCTTCTCCAGCAGTGCATTCTGTGTTGCAAGTGCAATCACAGGAATACCTTCCTCGATCAGTGCTAGCGTACCGTGCTTCAGCTCCCCAGCCGCGTAGGCTTCGGAGTGAATATAGGAGATCTCCTTCAGCTTCAAGGATCCTTCCTGCGCCACCGCATAATCGACGCCACGACCGATGAAGAACAAATGCTCATGCACTGAGATAGCCTCCGCATATCCACGCAGGGCATCCGTATTCGCTAACATTTGCTCTACCTGCTCTGGCAGAGCAAGCATCGCAGCCACAATGCCTCGCACCCAAGCCGTCTCTTGTGTCGACAGCGTTTGAGCTAGATACATTCCGAGCAGGAAGAACGCAATCAATTGCGACGAATACGCCTTCGTCGACGCGACAGCAATCTCAGGACCAGCCATCGTCAGCATGACGCTGTCTGCTTCGCGCGCCACAGAGCTGCCGACCACGTTCGTGATCGCGAGCACGTGCGCTCCATTCGCCTTCGCTTCGCGAAGCGCAGCGAGGGTATCCGCCGTCTCACCCGATTGGCTGACGACAATGACGAGCGTCTCTGGCGTAATCAATGGTGAACGATAGCGGTATTCCGAAGCCACTTCCACTTCCACCGGAATCCGTGCACTCGTCTCAATGACCGTTTTGCCGACAAGACCTGCATGGTACGCGGTACCACATGCTACGATATGAACCTTGCGAATGTTCGCCAGGTCAGCCGCCGACAGCTTCAGTTCAGGTAATGACACCGTTAGATCCGAGCCGACACGTCCGCGCATCGTATCACGGTACGCTTTTGGCTGCTCATAGATTTCCTTGAGCATGAAATGATCAAATCCGGCTTTTTCCGCTGTCACCGCGTCCCAATCGACATGGATCATTTCCCGAGAAATAAAGTTCCCCTCGATTGTCATCAATTCGACAGTGTCTTTTGTCAGTACAGCCATTTCGCCGTCGTTCAAGATGAACACATTGCGCGTATGCTCGAGAATCGCCGGAATATCCGATCCGATGAAATGCTCACCTTCCCCGATCCCAATGATCAGTGGACTTGCATTCCGAACCGCAACCAAGCGATCCGGTTCTAATTCCGTCAATACCCCTAAGGCGTATGCCCCGCGTAGATGCTTAATCGCCTTCTGAACCGCACGAACGATATCTCCGTCATATTCACGTGCGACCAGATGGGAAATAACCTCCGTATCCGTCTCCGACACGAATGTTACGCCGCTTGCGATCAGCTCTTCTTTTAAATCCGTATAGTTCTCAATAATGCCGTTGTGTACGACCGAGAACTTCATCGTCATATCGGTATGCGGGTGCGAATTCACATCTGATGGTTTGCCGTGTGTTGCCCATCTTGTATGTCCGATGCCTACTGTCCCGACCAAAGGCGCTCCGTCCAATTGTGATTCGAGCACCGCCAACCGCCCTTTGGCTTTCTTCACTTGCAGACCCGCTTCGGTATACATCGCAATCCCTGCTGAATCGTATCCACGATATTCCAGCTTCTTCAGACCTTCCACCAAAATCGATTGCGCATCGCGCTTCCCAATATAACCAACAATTCCACACATAATTTCGTAACCTCCGATTAATGGGATGTGCATCACATCCTGAGGAAGCTACCAATCACGCGTCTAACCGCAGCCTATTCAATTGTCCAAAGAACATACGACTCTCTTCTTTCCTACCACCTGCAACCCTGCATGCGACATGAATGCGGCTGCGGTCTCATCCGACCGGCACTTCCTGAAGTGCAATACACATCCATGATTTTTTTGTACAAAAATAACTCAAATATAATAGCCCTACCGCCACGCGGATCAGGATAAGTTCAATATCTATGAAGCATCTTGCTGAATTCGTTGTCCGAGCCGTTGCCAACCCGTTTTCCGATTCAACTCTACGGTATGATGCGATACCGGAAGGTCCCCGCCGAATGTTTCGAACACCTTCACCTCGTCAGCTCACCCAGCACTACTTGCTCCGTCCTGTGCGGTTAAGCTCTGGCGCTTATGTTGCAGTCCAACCTCTACCCTGCCTCTCCTTCTGAAATCATACTTGCTATTATATACAGCCGTGCATCATTTGGCAACTCGTCAGTGACGTAACCTACAAAAAGGACCCTTCTGCACATCCTGTCGAATGCCAAAAGGGTCCTGCTATCACTAACTAAGCGCTTCTCTTACGGTATCTGCAATATGAGCCACATAAGACTCTAGCTGGTCCTTATCCGGGCCTTCCGCCATGACACGAATCAAGGATTCCGTGCCGGATGGACGCACCAAGACACGACCATTGTCGCCGAGCTCATTTTCAACCTTTTCTATCGCTGCTTCAATCGCCTTGTTCCCAGGGTACTTGCTCTTGTCTTCGACACGAACATTGACCAGCACCTGAGGGTACTTGCGCATCATGGACTTCAATTCACTAAGCGATTTGCCGGATTGGATCAAGGTCTCCACGAGCTGGACACCCGTGAGAATGCCGTCGCCTGTCGTATTGTAGTCGAGGAAAATAACATGGCCCGACTGCTCCCCGCCAAGGTTAAATCCGCCGCGACGCATTTCTTCCATCACATAACGGTCGCCTACGGCTGTGCGAGCTGTCTTAAGACCAAGTTTGTCAGTTGCTTTGAAGAAGCCAATATTACTCATTACCGTCGTAACGACTGTACCTTCATTTAGCTTGCCTTCACGATTCATGCGATCGCCGCAAATGCATAGAATGTAGTCGCCGTCGACTTCTTCACCCTTCTCATCAATCGCAATCAATCGATCTGCGTCCCCATCGAACGCCAATCCGAGATGTGCGCCGTGCTTCATGACTTCGATTTTCAACTGCTCTGGATGTGTAGAACCGCAATGATCGTTAATGTTAAGACCATTTGGCTCTGCTCCGATTGTAATGACTTCAGCGCCTAGTTCACGGAACAGTTTCGGCGCGAGCTCATAAGCCGCACCATGCGCACAGTCGAGTACGATTTTAATTCCGTTGAATGGCGTTGTCACCGTCGAAGCAAGGAACTTCGTATATTGGAACTTCGCTTCGTCATCCACGGTTACGGATCCAAGATCCTTCCCAACCGGACGAGGCAATTCATCAACTTCAGCATCCATCAGACGCTCAATTTCAAGCTCCGTCTCATCGAACAATTTGTACCCGTCTCCGCCAAAAAATTTAATGCCGTTATCTTCGACAGGATTATGCGATGCGGAGATCATCACCCCTGCATCTGCACCAAGAATGCGTGTCAAATACGCAACTGCAGGCGTCGATACCACCCCAATGCGCACAACATGTGCACCGATGGACAACAATCCAGCAACAAGCGCAGACTCGAGCATCTGCCCAGAGACACGCGTATCCATTCCGATAATGACTGTTGGCTTCTCTGCTTGACGCGTTAAGACATATCCTCCGCAGCGGCCAATTTTATAAGCTAATTCAGCTGTTAACTCTTGATTGGCAACGCCTCTAACCCCATCTGTACCAAAATATTTCCCCATTCTTGCGACCTCTCTCTAACGTTATTATCCCATTGTACGCTCATTCTCTCTGCTCGGTTCCGCTCGTATCCCCTGGCGTCGTCTCTTCTGTTCCAGGTTCAATCGTTCCGTTCTCTGGCGTATCGGTTGGTTTTCCATCCACCGGTTGATCAGTTTTTATCTCAGGTTCCGTCTTCGTCGTCGGAGTTGCTTTCTTATCTTCAATGAGCACCTTGACGTAGATGGTCCCTGGATCAACTCGACGAATGAAATTCGGTAAGTTCACTTGCAGGGCGACTTGATGCGTGCCTGGAGGCAGATCGCTCAAATTCGCTATCACCTGCACATCCCCCGCTTTAAGACTATTCACAACATCTGGAGCACCTTCAACTGTAATCGACATCGATTTGCTTGCTGGTTCTTCAATCGACGCCTTCAATTGGTCGCTTGCTCCGGTTAACGTAATCGGCAGCTTATCGAGCACACGCTGAACAGCAGGCACGATCGTTATATCAAAGTTTACACTGTTTGGCTCGATTTTTTCAACCTTTCCAAGAACTGGCAAAGGCATCGTTAATTTCGTCGACTCTTTGAACTGACTTAGATCAATCTGGATCGAGTCATAGAAATCAATGCTGTCGAGCACGTCTTGCGGTCCATAGATGGCAACTTGGTTCGTGCTTGGTGTGAAGGAGGAGATCGCAAGCCCTTCCGGTAGTTGGCCGATAAAGTTGATTTGTAACGGCACCGTCTTGAACGGCTTCGTAATTGGCACTTCCACTTCAACGACTGGCGGTGTAATAATGGCCGATTTCATCTCATGCCCCGTCTTGTCATAAGCCGTCAATTTTACCCGCTTCTGCTTCACCGATTTCTGCTCACCATCAATCGGCAGCGTTGCAGATACAGAATGAATATCTTTCATTTGGCTGGCTGGCAGCGTCACGTGAACACGATTCGTTGGCGAGATAATCGGTTGTCCCACCGTATATCCCTTCGCTGGCGTGCCTGTCGTCTTAATGCTGACATCCATTTCCTTCGTTTGCATTTCCTCGATTTCCACCGTTACCCTTGAAGGCACCATGGAGACTAATTGTATTCCTTTGGGCATCTCGTAGGTTAGATCAATATCATGCTTCCCTTCGCCTAGACCGGTTAAATCCAGGCTTACACGGTAATCCTCGGGCATCGCAGAAGTCAACGCAGACGTCTGGCCACGCACCTGAATGCGTACCACCTCTGGCGTCATTTGCTTCAGAATGTACCGACTTTGATCCAGCCCTACCGTCTGAATTCGGACATCATCAATTACCTTGACATCGACAAGGGAAGACACCTGATTCGGTGATCGGTCATCCATATGTACAATCGCCCATAATAAAATTCCTAATAACAACGCAATCACTTTCGAAATATTCGCATTATTTAGCCACTTATCCATTGTTGCCTCCTTTCCGCTTCCAGAAAGGGGTCTTCTCGGACATCTTCGGCTTCGGTGCTAGTTCCGAATGGAGCTTCGAGATGAGCGACTCCTCTTTGATATCACGCACAACGAGTCCATTAATAGCCAGTGAGACTTGTCCCGTCTCCTCGGAAACGACAACAGAGATCGCGTCGGTCACTTCACTGACACCAATCGCCGCCCTGTGGCGCGTACCCAGCTCTTTGCTGATAAATGGGTTCTCGGATAATGGTAAATAGCATGCTGCTGCAGCAATCTGACTTCCACGAAGAATCACTGCTCCATCATGCAGCGGTGTATTCGGGATGAATATGTTAATGAGCAGCTCCGAGCTGATACGAGAATCCATCTTAATGCCTGATTCCGTGTATTCATTCAATCCCGTATCCCGTTCGAAGACGATTAGTGCGCCGATCTTTCGTTTCGCGAGATAGTTCACACACTTAATTACTTCATTAACCGTAATACTGACATCCATCTCTTGAATGGACGAGCTGCGGAATAACTTCCCCCGCCCCAACTGTTCCAGCGCACGACGAAGCTCCGGCTGAAAAATGATCAGCACCGACACGACACCGAAGGTGAACATTTGGTTCATGAGCCATTTGAGGGTATAGAGATTAAACCACGTACTAATCCCCCAGGTCAGCACAAGCACGAAGATCCCTTTCAGGAGCTGCACTGCGCGCGTACCGCGAACCAACTGCATAAGCTTGTAAATAATATAACTTACGATAAGTATATCGATAATATCTTTAATGGAATCTTTCCACGTAAGGTTCGTAAAATAATCCATGCTGTACCCCCGACGATAACCTGTTCTGTACCTATATCTATAGGTTATAACTATATCCTTTTCGTTGCAAGTTTGATTCATTCTTAATCGTGTGTCAAAATAAAAAAACCTCTCTTCAGAACAAAGAGAGGTTGGCTGCAATTACCTATACGAAACTTCCGAGAACAGATGCGTGATCCTATACCACAACCAGCTCATGGCCTCGTCGATTTTCGTTACTTGACCTGAAATATGGGCCGTTGAAGCCAAATTCATCGATCCGTCGATTACGGTAAGATTGCCGTTCACCTCGCCATAGACTTCCGCCTGGCCGTTCTGTACGGTTAGATCCCCCGCTACGCTAAGACCTTTAGGCACAATCACCTTATCTCCTTCGATAATCAGCTTATCAAGATCGGGTCCCTTCACCATTAAGTCTCGATCCTGATTCCAGAAACTTAATGCACTAATGAACATGACCATAAAGAACATCGCTGCCACGGTAATCGCGGGGTGATTCTTCACCCACTGCAGCCATACGCGCTGCTTCGCTTTCTTCGGCAGGGATGCCATGATATTCGCTGTGACAAAACCCGATATCGGCTCTAAATGCTGTGTCTTCGTACCGAACAGCATCAGTTCTGTACGCTCTAACTGATCATAATGCTCCTTACACGTAGGGCAAATCGCAAAATGCTCTTTTAACAGCAATATTTGATCGGGTGCCAGCTCATTATCCAAATAGTCATGCATTAAAGAGTGGGCATGCTTGCAATCCATAGGAGCCATCCTTTCACATCATTATGCTCAGTATACCGATACTGTAAAATACGTACTGGCTTTAAATATGTTTCAAAAAATTAATCTGTTTTATATTTCCATTTATGTGAACGATGCACTTAACGCCTCAACTGTTTTCTATGTCCATGTTCTAGTAAACAATCTTATAATTTCCGTTCCAGCTTCTTCCGTAAATATTCCCGGCCGCGGTGGACCCGTGTCTTAATCGTCGTTACAGGCATGTCCAATACATCACTAATCTCCTGCAGCGATAAATCCTGTAAATATCGAAGTACCATGACCGTCTTATACTTTGCAGGCAGACTCTCAATCGCTTGACGAATCAACTGCTGTGTCTCCGATAGGAGGAGCTCACTCTCCGGTGTCCGATCATCGCTCGGAAGAATAGAATATCCATCCACACCCTCTTGGTCGTTCATCTCCGCATCCAAGGAATAGGTTGGTTTCCGTTTGCGCAACCGATCGATACATAAATTCGTGCCGATCCGGTAAATCCATGTTGAGAACTTCTGATTCTCATCGTAACGATCTAAATTTTTGTACACCCTTAAGAACGTATCCTGAACGACATCTTCTGCTTCATGTCGATTGTTCAGCATACGATAAGCGAGGTGAAATATCTTATCTTTATAGAGCTCAACGATTTCAGCAAATGCCCGCTGATCACCTTTTCGCGCCAGCAGAGCGAGTCTTGTTTCCAGAGTAAACCCCTCACTTCCACATACTAACCCAAGCAATATAATAAATGGTAATCGACACCAATCGAAATTGCAAGGTTATTCGTCAACCTTCTTTCCATAGGAAAACCGAGCGCCATCCTAAGATTTCTTGGCGCTCGGTTACATAAGAAAAGAGGATCAACCTGTGTTCCGCAAGCCCGCTGCAATGCCGTTAATTGTTAACAACACTTCACGCAAGAGCTCCGGATCATCTTCCCCTTGATCGCGTAGTGTACGCAGCTCCGTAAGCAATTGAACCTGCAAGTAGCTGAGCGGATCGACATACGGATTACGTAAGCGAATCGATTCTTGGATGACCCGAGAATTATCCAGAATCTCTTGCTGTCCAGTAATCTTCAAGATCAGCGATGATGTAAGATGGAACTCTTCTTCAATAGAAGAGAAGATCCGATCACGAATGACGTCATCACTAATCATGCCTGCGTATTCTTTCGCGATAATTAAGTCGGCTTTGGCTAGCGCCATCTGCAATCCGTCAATGAGGGAGCGGAAGAATGGGAACTGCTCATACATTTGACGCAGCGTATCCATATTCTCTTCTTTGTCTTGATAGAAACTCTGTATACCTGTACCCGCCGCATACCATGCAGGCATCAAGTAACGGCTCTGCGTCCATGCGAATACCCAAGGTATTGCACGAAGATCCTCGAACCGGTCGCTGTTCTTCCGCTTGGAAGGACGGGAACCGATATTTAACTCGCCAACCTCTGGAAGTGGCGTCGACTCTTTGAAGAACGTTAAGAAGTCTGCGTCACGGAAAATAAGATCTTGATATTTCGTAAGCGAACGTTCCGACATATCCCGTACAATGTCTTCCCAATCCTGCTCATGTTCTTCCTTCTCTTCACGACGTGCGCATAGGGCAGCTGTAATCAGTGCTGAAGTTGCTTGCTCTAGACTGCGGTAAGCAATCCCCTTCATGGAATAACGGGAAGACAATACCTCGCCTTGCTCCGTAATCTTAATACCCGCTCCAATTGTATGAGGCGGCTGTGCCATAATACTACGGTTCAGCGGCATTCCACCACGACCGAGCGATCCACCGCGTCCATGGAAGAATTTCAGCTTCACGCCGTATGCACTCGCTGCTGCTGTGATCTCTTTAAGCGCAACGCGTAGTTCCCAGTTAGCCGTAACCACGCCGCCGTCTTTATTACTATCCGAGTAACCGAGCATGATCTCATGCTGGTTGTTCATCGCCTTTACAGCCTCACGATAAATCGGGAGGTTGAACAGTGTCTTCATAATTTCTGGCGCAGCGTGCAAATCATCGATGGTCTCGAACAATGGAACCGCCTGAATCGTACAACGGAGGTCACCGTTCTTAAATTTCTTGAACAGACCTACTTCCTTCGCGAATACCATGACCTCGAGCATGTCGCTCGCACCTTGTGTCATACTAATCAAATAACTCGAAATACAGTTCACACCGAATTCGTTCTGTGCTTTGTAGATGGTACGATACACATCAAGACATTCGTTCGTCGATTCACTGTATTTGATATGAATGGATGTTAGTGGTCGCGGATCGTTCAATACGCGATTTAGAAGATCAATTTTCTCTTCTTCTGTCAGAGCGCTGTAATCCTCTACGATCTGCATATGGGACAAGATCTCGGTCATTGCATTCTCATGCTCTTGGCTATGCTGACGAATATCTAGCGTCGACATATGGAAACCAAACAACTCGATCTGACGTATTAACTTACGAATATGCGTATCCGCTACAAAATCTGCATAGTGGTAACGGAGACTGCGGTCGATAATCATGAGCTCTTGGATGAACTCTTGTGGCGAATTGTAACGAAGCGGTGTACCTTTCGTCGATTCGTCCAGAATGTTCGATAGCTTCTCCAGCATGAAGGATAATTTCACGCGGTATGGCTCTTTTTCGTTGTGCCAGAACTCAAGACGCTTCACTTCGATCAGTTCACGGTCTACTTCAATCGAAGCTTTGAGTTCTTCGGATACTTCAATGACACCTACACTAAAGGACATCGTGCGAAGCAATTCCTTCAGAACCTGTTCATATTTAAACAAGGCCATTTGGCGATGCATCTTCAGTGTCTCCCATGTGACATCGGAAGTCACTGATGGGTTCCCGTCACGGTCGCCACCGATCCATGAGCCAAATCGCAAATATGTCGGTACATGCCACTGGTGGGCTGGATAGTATTTCGTTAAGCAGCGTTCCAGTTCTTGATATACCTCTGGCAACACATCGAACAACGTCTCATGGAAGTAATATAGTCCGTTACGCACTTCGTCGAGTACGGTCGGTTTACGGTCGCGAAGCTCATCCGTCTGCCATAGTGTTAACACTTCATTCAGCAGCTTCTCACGTAATTGCTCACGCTCACGGAACGTCAGATTCGGATTATCGAGCTCCATCACGTCTTCAGAAATCCGTTTGTGGATATCCAAGATGGCACGTCGCATCGCTTCCGTCGGATGGGCCGTCATGACAAGCTCTAATGAAATCCCAGCAATAATCTCTTGAACTTCTTCGTAGGAGATTTTATCTTCCTTCAGTTCAAGAACGACACTCTCAATCGAACCTGGTTGAATCGCTTCACCAGCTGAACGCTCGTAATCCCGTTTGCGGCGAATGCGATGATTCTGTTCAGCAATGTTCACCAGCTGGAAGTAAATCGCAAACGCACGAATGACCTGATGCCGAATCTCCGGATCAAGCGACATAATAACTCGTTTGAACTCATCGTACAATTCGGGGATAAATCCCGCGCGCAATGATTTGCTCAGTTCCCGGACTTTCTCTACTATATTAAGAAGTTCGTTCCCACCTTGGTGGACGAGCACTTCACCCAGTATGTTCCCAAGGAAACGCACATCACGACGAAGCAAGTTATTTGAGTTTGCTTTCCCCACGATCAATGTAGTCTCTGTCATCGTTATCCCCCTATCCATCTCTATATTTCCATACAAAAAATTTTCTTTCTAAACATAATACTATAAATCGACACGAAAATCTTTACTTTTATTATAAAATACAGGATTAATATTCATGTATTTATGCAGCGAATCATTTCCAATCCACTGCATCTAAGCTTAAGCCCTCGCTAAGGGGGCTGTCCTTCGATGCTTAGGTTTTGCATGGATATCCTTGTAAACCGATTTCTTTTTAATCAACTATTAGGAACCCAGTCATGATAACCAATTCGGAATTTCGCCTGCCCATAAATGCATCGGTTAACATATTGGACTACAGGACTGACGAACATACTTCCATCCCCTACACAACTTAAACTCCCCTTCTATTATGCATTTTCCATTGGATAAGATCACACTAATAAAATACGAAAAACAGAATATATATGCACAAATGTTCCGAATTTCAAATCATTTCCTTTCAAATATTTTCAAGTTATTTTGAATTTACACTTATGGCTAAGCAAAAAGATTGGCCCATTTATGCCTATGCATCATAAATATATAAGACACACAGTCGCTACATAAAACAAACAGCCACCCTATTGGTGGCTGTTTGTTTATTCTGGAGCTTGGGATGGAATACTTCCTCAATCTCGCCGCCCAATTATCATTGGGCATCTCGTCCAACCCTCGGGACGCTCGCCCTGACTCACTCGTGTATCCTCACGATTTCGCCTAAGGGCTGTACTCAACATAAACGATCATCAGCAAGTTCGTTCGATTGTATAGGTGTTGACGCTCGTGCGGTCTCGTTCGTGCTACAGGCACGAACTTAACTAACGCACGGTCGAGCCCTCCACGTGGGTTCACTTCCCACACAACCGCTACATACAAAAACCTCGATCATTTCGATCGAGGTTGGTTATTTGTATCTGGGGAGCGGGTGATGGGAATACTCCTCCTGAACTCGTCACCCTCGCTTCCCTCGGCTGCCTCGAGTTGCTTCCGGACGCTCGTACGGGCTCGTTCGTGCCTGTGGCACGAATTCACTTAACGTACGGTCGAACCCATTCCCGTGGGTTCTCTTCCCACACAACCGCTACATACAAAAACCTCGATCATTTCGATCGAGGTTGGTTATTTGTATCTGGAGCGGGTGATGGGAATCGAACCCACGCTATTAGCTTGGAAGGCTAAAGTTCTACCATTGAACTACACCCGCAAATAAATGGTCGGGATGACACGATTTGAACATGCGACCCCCTGGTCCCAAACCAGGTGCTCTACCAAGCTGAGCTACATCCCGAGAAAATGGCGCGCCCTAAGAGATTCGAACTCCTGACCTTTTGATTCGTAGTCAAACACTCTATCCAGCTGAGCTAAGGGCGCATATGAAGTTATAATGGAGCGGACGACGGGAATCGAACCCGCGACCCTCGCCTTGGCAAGGCGATGCTCTACCGCTGAGCCACGTCCGCACATGTGATATATAAGGCTTGTACCACTTCGCTGTGTTTCATCAGCGACAAGTAATAATATATCAAAAAACAAAGATGATTGCAAGTGTTTTTACAAAAAAAATTTAAAGCCCACTTCGGAATGTCACTACAACTCAATTTAACCCTGTCCTTACATGAGATATGGAATTAAATGCAATGAATAAGATCCCTATTACATGACAATAAAATCGACAAGGGTAAAAGCAACTTAATAACTTGTTAGAGCACATTTGGGTGCCAGACAAATCAAATTGGTATTGAACGACATACCGAGACAACACAAACGTATGAACAGGATATAACATATGCTAAAGCCTGCCAATCCACAACGATTAGAATGCATCTCATGCTGAACGTTCACAAAGGATGTCTTAAGGTGTCGATTCCCATACAGAGAATATATGATGCATGCTGACGGGAGTGCGTCTCATACATGGGGATCCAGTCTATCCTCTTGGGTAAACTCACACGCAGCATGATTCCAGAGCATTGCAATTGTAGACACGTTACATGCATACGGTTTTCTGACATCTGCTATAGGGATATATTCGCACGTAGAAGGCATTTATACTTATATCCCAATCTTTAGAGCCGCCCCATGTGGAAACGGATTCTGAGTCAATCTAATAAGCCTAGGAAAGTACAGATAGAACGCCCTGTCATCCATCCGAATCGGAACCAAGCGTGTCCATGTCATAATCGGATGAAAGAAGTGGACGGCGTACCTACTGGACCAGTCTGTTTAAGCTGCTTATTCCCGATGGTCGCACCTGACAATTTGTTGATTATTGTTAGACAATGATCGCTGTATCGCCATATTCCGCCGCAGGATTCTTCACGACAATCACCAGGATATCGTGTAATTAAAATAAACTTCATCCCCGAACATGCAAAAAATCCTGTAGAAATGATCTACAGGATTTCACTTTTGTTGGTATGGTGCGCGTAGAGGGACTTGAACCCCCACGGTCGCCCGCTAGATCCTAAGTCTAGTGCGTCTGCCAATTCCGCCATACGCGCACGTGAGATAAAACTGGTGAGCCATGAAGGACTCGAACCTTCGACACCCTGATTAAAAGTCAGGTGCTCTACCAACTGAGCTAATGGCTCTCATATGAGAGTAAAGATGGCTGGGGATCAAGGATTCGAACCTTGGAATGACGGAGTCAAAGTCCGTTGCCTTACCGCTTGGCTAATCCCCAATAAAACATGGTGCCGTCGAGAGGACTTGAACCCCCAACCTACTGATTACAAGTCAGTTGCTCTACCAGTTGAGCTACAACGGCATATAAGATGATAATGATGGTGGAGGCTAACGGGATCGAACCGCTGACCCTCTGCTTGTAAGGCAGATGCTCTCCCAGCTGAGCTAAGCCTCCGAATTACTAATGGTGACCCGTAGGGGATTCGAACCCCTGTTACCTCCGTGAAAGGGAGGTGTCTTAACCCCTTGACCAACGGGCCATAAAACTTTGATGCTTGTACATAGGTGCTACATGGAGCTCTCAACCGGGATCGAACCGGTGACCTCATCCTTACCATGGATGCACTCTACCTACTGAGCTATGAGAGCAAAAGTGGCTCCCCGAACAGGACTCGAACCTGTGACAACTCGATTAACAGTCGAGTGCTCTACCAACTGAGCTATCAGGGAATAGAGTGTTCTAACGGTATTTTGCAACCGTTAGAATTAACTACACGCTTGGCATCGTCCTACTCTCCCAGGACCCTGCGGTCCAAGTACCATCGGCGCTAGAGGGCTTAACGGTCGTGTTCGGGATGGGTACGCGTGGAACCCCTCCGCCATCGACACCAAACGTTACAGAGTTTGATCTCTGAAAACTAGATACGAGATAATTTGCGTTTTATGTTTAGGATAAGCCCTCGACCGATTAGTATTGGTCAGCTCCACACATTGCTGTGCTTCCACCTCCAACCTATCAACCTCGTCGTCTTCAAGGGGTCTTACTAATTGGGAAATCTCATCTTGAGGGGGGCTTCACGCTTAGATGCTTTCAGCGCTTATCCCGTCCGTACTTGGCTACCCAGCGGTGCTCCTGGCGGAACAACTGGTACACCAGCGGTACGTCCATCCCGGTCCTCTCGTACTAAGGACAGCTCCTCTCAAATTTCCTACGCCCACGACAGATAGGGACCGAACTGTCTCACGACGTTCTGAACCCAGCTCGCGTACCGCTTTAATGGGCGAACAGCCCAACCCTTGGGACCTACTTCAGCCCCAGGATGCGATGAGCCGACATCGAGGTGCCAAACCTCCCCGTCGATGTGGACTCTTGGGGGAGATAAGCCTGTTATCCCCAGGGTAGCTTTTATCCGTTGAGCGATGGCCCTTCCATGCGGTACCACCGGATCACTAAGCCCGACTTTCGTCCCTGCTCGACCTGTATGTCTCGCAGTCAAGCTCCCTTATGCCTTTGCACTCTTCGAATGATTTCCAACCATTCTGAGGGAACCTTGGGGCGCCTCCGTTACTCTTTAGGAGGCGACCGCCCCAGTCAAACTGCCCACCTGACACTGTCCCCGAACCGGATCACGGTCCTAGGTTAGAACTCCGATACGATCAGGGTGGTATCCCAACGGCGCCTCCACCTAAGCTGGCGCTCAGGCTTCTTAGGCTCCCACCTATCCTGTACAGATCGTACCAAAGTCCAATATCAAGCTGCAGTAAAGCTCCATGGGGTCTTTCCGTCTTGTCGCGGGTAACCTGCATCTTCACAGGTATTAAAATTTCACCGGATCTCTCGTTGAGACAGCGCCCAAGTCGTTACGCCATTCGTGCGGGTCAGAATTTACCTGACAAGGAATTTCGCTACCTTAGGACCGTTATAGTTACGGCCGCCGTTTACTGGGGCTTCGGTTCACAGCTTCGGGATTGCTCCCTAACCACTCCCCTTAACCTTCCAGCACCGGGCAGGCGTCAGCCCGTATACTTCGCCTTACGGCTTCGCACAGACCTGTGTTTTTGCTAAACAGTCGCTTGGGCCTTTTCACTGCGGCCCCCTCGTGCTATTCACACTACCGGGGCACCCCTTCTCCCGAAGTTACGGGGTCATTTTGCCGAGTTCCTTAACGAGAGTTCTTCCGCGCGCCTTAGAATTCTCTTCTCGCCTACCTGTGTCGGTTTGCGGTACGGGCACCATCACCTGGCTAGAGGCTTTTCTTGGCAGTGTGAGATCATGACCTTCGGTACTATAATTTTCCCTCCCCATCACAGCCCAGCCTTACGATGTGCGGATTTGCCTACACATCAGCCTCACTGCTTGGACGAGCATCCATCAGCTCGCGTCACTACCCTACTGCGTCACCCCATCGCTCATAACGGCTTACGGTGGTACAGGAATTTCAACCTGTTGTCCTTCGACTACGCCTTTCGGCCTCGCCTTAGGTCCCGACTTACCCTGAGCGGACGAACCTTCCTCAGGAACCCTTAGGCTTTCGGCGGACAAGATTCTCACTTGTCTTTTCGTTACTCATACCGGCATTCTCACTTGTATGCTGTCCAGCGCTCCTTACGGTACACCTTCAACCTACATACAACGCTCCCCTACCCCTGCAACATAGTTGCAAGCCATAGCTTCGGTGGTGTGTTTAGCCCCGTTACATTTTCGGCGCAGAGTCACTCGACCAGTGAGCTATTACGCACTCTTTAAATGATGGCTGCTTCTAAGCCAACATCCTGGTTGTCTGTGCAACTCCACATCCTTTCCCACTTAACACACACTTGGGGACCTTAGCTGATGGTCTGGGCTGTTTCCCTTTTGACAATGGATCTTAGCACTCACTGTCTGACTCCCGGTTATAAGTCTATGGCATTCGGAGTTTGACTGAGCTTGGTAACCCTTGGCGGGCCCCGCACCCAATCAGTGCTCTACCTCCACGACTCTTGACACCGAGGCTAGCCCTAAAGCTATTTCGGGGAGAACCAGCTATCTCCGAGTTCGATTGGAATTTCTCCGCTACCCCCACCTCATCCCCGCATTTTTCAACATGCGTGGGTTCGGGCCTCCAGTGCGTGTTACCGCACCTTCACCCTGGACAGGGGTAGATCACACGGTTTCGGGTCTACGTCCACGTACTATGTCGCCCTATTCAGACTCGCTTTCGCTGCGGCTACGGCTCTTCACCTTA
>NZ_CP045293.1:4825000-4887500 GCF_009363075.1 Paenibacillus guangzhouensis
AAACAGATCACGACGATTGTCAAAGACTCCATGCAGAGCCCATTGTTTAAAATGCAAATTATGGAGCTCTTGACCAAGGTCGTTCAAGAAGAACTGCAGCCAAAGCAGCAAGAACAAGGGAAAAAGAAAGGCGGCGGTGGCGGTGAGGGCGGCCAAGAAGGTGGTGGCGGCGGAGAAGGCGGCGGTGGCGGTGGTGGCAGCGGCGGTGGACAATAAAACGTCCCGGCTTATGCCTAACCAGAAATATCGCACGCAAATAACACAAAAGGTTGAGCATTCGCTCAACCTTTTTCATTCTTCGATATGATTTGCTTCGCAATCTCATCATAAATTTGACCTGTCTCTGTATTCGCGCGATACACAGAAGGCGAAAAATCCGGCTCAGACGGATGATTATCCGGCGCACCCAGCGGGATCTGTGCGAGTAAATCGCATTTCAGGGATTCCGCAAGGCGAGCACCGCCCCCACGTCCAAATACGTAGTCCTTGTGTCCGCATTCACCACACGCATAATAAGACATGTTCTCAACAACACCGATGATCTCATGTTTCGTATGAATCGCCATCGTACCTGCACGTGCTGCAACGAATGCTGCGGTCGCATGAGGCGTTGTGACGATAATCTCCTGGCTCTGAGGCAACATTTGGTGGACATCTAGCGCAATATCCCCAGTCCCTGGCGGCAAATCTAGGAGCATATAGTCCAGCTCGCCCCAATTAACTTCTTGGAAGAAGTTGCGAAGCATTTTGCCAAGCATCGGTCCGCGCCATACGATCGGGCTGTTATCCTCCACGAAGAATCCCATGGAGATGACTTTGACACCAAACCGTTCAATCGGTACGATACGCTCATCCACTATCTCTGGCCGTTCTTCAATACCCATCATATCCGGCACACTGAATCCATAGATATCTGCATCGATAATACCGACTTTACGTCCTTGCCGCGCAAGTGCTGCAGCAATGTTCACCGTAACTGTCGATTTCCCTACACCTCCTTTTCCACTCGCAATCGCGATAAAGGTAGTATTGGATTCTGGATGCAGCAGCGGATTACTCTCCATGCCGGCTCCATGCCCTTTAGGCGCTTCTTGATGTCCGGATTGACTCTTTCCCTCTGATTCAGCTCTCTCGTGCTCTGACATAACTCTGAAACGCACATGGATATCTTGTATACCTGCTTCCGTTAATTTCTCACGAATCGAACGTTCTAATTGAAAACGATGCTGCTCTTGCTCCGATGAAGTGACAACTGTTAAAGATACTTTGTTTTCTTTGGCCATAATATCCCGGACATAATGATGTTCAACGATATTCTGACCTGAGATCGGGTCGACGATATCTCGTAATGCTTCAAGCACTTGTTCTCTTGCCCCCATGATGCCAGCACCTCTACTTTATGGAATGGTTTACTTCTAACCTAGATTATACCATAAAACATCCTATTATTTGCCGATCTGTTCACCCGAGAGATATCGAAGAATTCCCGTATAGATGGAGGCAGATACTTTGCGTTGATACTTCTCATCGGCGAGCAGCTGCGACTCCTGCGGGTGCGAGAGGAATCCTACTTCCACAAGGGCTGTCGGAATTTGCAGAGCTTTCAATAAATACACATTGGTCGTGACGATCTTCGCAACGCGATCCGTATTCTCCAAATTACGCTTCATCTCTGTCTGAATGAATTTGGCCAGCCGTTCATTTTCCGGATGATTGGAGGTATAGAACGTCTGTGCACCGCTCCATCGATTCGAAGGGAAGCTGTTCATATGAATACTTATAAGCAGATCCACTTTGCGCTTCTCAATCATCTCCACGCGGCGATGCAGATCTTCTGTTTTGCGTTTACGCAGCTTGGTTGTCCCTTCTTGCGCTAGATCATAGTCCCCTTCGCGCGTCAATACGACAACCGCACCAGCCTGCTGCAGGAAATCTCTTAAATAGAGGGCAATCGTTAAATTAATATCTTTCTCAATCACACCTTGCTTGCTGACCGCGCCGCCATCAGGTCCGCCATGTCCTGCATCAATCGCAATGACTTTCCCGGACAGCGGTAAGGTCCAGTAGGTCCATGTTTTCGTGGAAGGCACTTCATATGTAAAAATTACAGTTAACAGGACGAGCAAGCACGCCGCAATTATCCATTTACGAATATCGCGAAGTGGAATCAGGATCACCGTCTTCTTACGACGCCCACCTCTTTTGCTCATAAAAAAACCACCTCCGTTCCCATACAGACTCCTAATCATCTATATGGGACGAGGTGGACAAATATACCTTTGACATACATGTTCAAAAAGTCGGCTTTTCAGCACCGAGAAAGTTGACTTTTTGACAACCACTTTAAGTTGTGACTTGTTCGGACATGCCTTCAATTAGTATTTTGGCAACGACCGGTCTTGAAAATTCAGGCGGCGGACAGATCCCATCTCGCAGCAAAGCGCGAACCTTTGTCCCCGACAGCGTTAAATGATCTTCCTTAGGATGTGGACAAGTCTTGCTAGATGCCATATTGCCACATGTCGTGCAGAAGAAGCTATGTTCGAAGAACAATAATGTTATCCCCAGCTCTTCGGACGTAAAGTTACTGAATATCTCTTGCGCTTCATACGTACCATAATAATCACCGACGCCTGCATGATCCCGGCCTACAATAAAGTGTGTACAACCGAAATTTTTGCGGACCATCGCGTGGAAAATCGCTTCTCGTGGACCTGCATAACGCATCGCTGCCGGGAATACACCGAGGAACGTACGATCCTGTGGATAATAATGCTCAAGAAGTGCAACATAACTCTTCATTCGAACATTCGCGGGCACATCATCAGATTTGGTCTCGCCGACAAGCGGATTTAAGAACAATGCATCCACAATTTCCATCGCACTCTTCTGAATATATTCATGTGCACGATGTACGGGATTACGTGTCTGGAAGCCTACAACGGTTCTCCAGCCCTTCTGCGCGAAGATTGCACGCGTCTCAGCCGGATCATAGTAGAACTCCTGGAACTTCTCAGGTTGTGGACGGTTAAGAACCGTAATTTCCCCGCCAACATAAGTGTTAGAGCGTTCAAACAGCTTCTGTACGCCGGGGTGTGCCGTATCATCCGTCTTGAACACTTGCTTCGCTTCATAAGCATGATCCACAGTATAAACACTACCAATGTGGATAATCCCATAAATCACATCATCTTGCTCTCCAACAAGCGCAACTTGTTCACCTGTGGATAACAATTTAGCCTGAATCGGATCTACAGCAAGTGTAATCGGAATACTCCATACCGTTCCATCAGCAAGTCTCATCCGGTCTACCACAGAGCGGTAATCCGCTTCGTTCAGGAAACCTGTCAAAGGGGAGAATGCGCCGACGCCGATTAAGTCTAAATCAGATATGGTCCATGTATTAATTCGTATGGATTGCAAGGATCCTGCTAGGGCCAATAGGCGCTCACGCTCTTCTCCCGTAGCTACTCGGTTAATCAATTGCCCGCCATGCGGTTGTATCTTCGTCATCGTACACTGTCCTCCTCGGTTCTAGTAGCTTATTTATGCAGACCGCACTCAGTCTTCTCATGCCCTGACCAACGCCCAGCACGTGGATCTTCCCCAGGCATAACTTGACGTGTGCAATAGGAACAGCCGATGCTCGGGTAGTGCTGATCATGCAATGGATTGTAGATGACATCGTTCGTGCGGATATAATTCCATACGTCATCGGATGTCCAATGTGCGATGGGATTAAATTTGATGAGTCCAAATTTATAATCGTATTCAATCTTCTTTGCGTTCGCCCGCGTAGGCGCCTGATCACGTCGAATGCCTGTAATCCATGCATCGTATTTGCCCAAGATCTCTGTTAGAGGTTCCACCTTGCGAATATTACAGCATTCATTCGGCGCGGACTTCCACAATTCTTCGCCATATTTCTCCGCTTGCTCCACAGGCGTCAATTTAGGGAATGCACGAACAAATTCGAGGTTATATCGTTCAGCCAAACGATCTCTAGTTGCATAGGTCTCAGGGAAATGAAAATCGGTATCCAGATAAAAAATGTCTGTCTTTGGACTGATTCGCTGCAGCATATCAACAAGCACGACATCTTCCGCACCAAAACTACAAGCAAAAGTAATGTTCGGGAAGGTCGTTACCGCCCATTCTAGAATGGCTTCAGGACTTGCATTTTCAAGCTCAACTGCTTTCTGTTCAACCAATGCTTCCTTCTCAAATAAGTTCATACGTATACTCCCTCTTTGCACTTAATTTCAATTCCGAGTAAACATCTATGAATATAATAATTATATTATAAATCTTGCCAGTTAAATGTCAATCCTTTTCCTTTGAAAATACTGGGCTATTTAGCATATCTATTCGATTGTGTATAAAGTGTGCATAGATGAATCGGGAGTCTTTATTGTGTTGTGGATAAAAGTCGAAGCTTTGTGAGGATCCGCTCCTCGGGGAAAAAGCAAAAAACACCTCTCCTGCCGAAGCAAGAAAGGTGTTCGATGTATAGATATTAACGTTTCGAGAATTGTGGCGCGCGACGAGCTGCTTTAAGACCGTATTTTTTACGCTCTTTCATACGAGGGTCACGAGTCAAGAATCCTGCTTTTTTAAGCGATGGACGGAACTCAGGGTCTGCTTTAAGCAATGCACGGGAAATACCGTGACGGATTGCTCCTGCTTGACCGGACATACCGCCACCATGAGCGATAACGAGAACATCGTACTTCGACAATGTTTCTGTTAGGTTCAAAGGTTGCTTAACGATCAATTTTAAAGTTTCCAAACCGAAATATTCGTTGATATCACGCTTATTGATTAGGATACGTCCTTCACCCGGTACAAGGCGAACACGAGCTACCGAATGTTTACGACGACCTGTACCATAGTATTGTACTTGTGCCATGAAACTGTCCTCCTTTTTTATTAACCGCGAAGTTCGTAAACTTCTGGTTTTTGTGCTGCGTGTGGATGCTCAGAACCTGCATAAACTTTCAATTTAAGCTTCATTGCGTTACCAAGACGGTTCTTAGGAAGCATGCCGTGGATAGCTTGTTCCAACACGCGCTCTGGGTGCTTCTTGATCATGTCTTGAGCTGGAGTTACTTTCAAACCGCCAGAGTAAAGGGAGTGACTGTAGTAGTTCTTGTCCGTCATTTTCTTACCAGTCAATACGATTTTCTCTGCATTGATGATAACTACAAAATCTCCTGTATCTACATGTGGAGTAAATTGTGGTTTGTGTTTACCGCGAATCAGGCTAGCAGCTTCTGTCGCAAGACGACCAAGAGTTTTGCCTTCAGCGTCAATGATGTACCATTTACGCTCAACTTCATTAGGCTTCGCCATATATGTGCTACGCATTGAATAGATCCTCCTTGTAATGTGGAAAAGCAAATTTCCGATTTATATTCGTTCATTATTATCGTTGTTAGATCTGTAATTCATAAAGTCATCTTAATTGGGGCTGTGGGAAAGCCATTAAGAAAACACAAGTTTTATCTTACTATATTCAGGCCTAAAAAGCAAGCTATTTTTCCAGTTTCATATCACTCAGATCATAACCGACTTCCCAAAGCGTTAAGCCGTGAGAAACGGCCGTAGGCCCTGCAGCAGCGCGGTCCATTTGAGCGATAATTCCGGGTATATCCTCACTCTTAAACTTGCCTTGTCCAACTCGGAGCAAGGTCCCCATCATGATCCGAACCATGTGTTGAAGAAACCCGTTCCCCGTCACATAGGTATGGATAATACCTTGATCTCTCGTGCCTGGAATCGCTGAACTCGTATCGTGCTCCATCCACGCTTTGTAGATCGTACGAACATGACTTGCTTTCGTCGATTTGCGGGAGGCGAACGAGGTATAGTCAAACGTTCCTACCATATGCGCTAGCGCTTTACGCATCTCCTCGATATCTAGCTTCGTAGGATGATGAAATTCATAAGATCGGTTGAAGACATCGGGAAAAGCATTCGCGTTAATCGTATAGCGGTATGTCTTCCAATGCGCGCTGTGGCGCGAATGGAATGACAGAGGCACTTCCTGAGCGGACCGAATAACGATGTCGTTCGGGAGTCGTGTATTAAGGGCAAGACACCATCGTTCGGTGGGGATGGCCGATTGCGTCTCGAAATTGAAGACCTGTGCTCGTGCGTGCACACCGGCATCGGTACGGCCGGAAGATATAATCTTCACCGTCTCGCCGGTTAGCGCCCGGATCGAGGCTTCAATATAATCTTGTATGGTATTCTCGCCAGGCTGCGTCTGAAAGCCGTGGTAACGAGTCCCGTCGTAGCTGACGACCATAAAAAGATTGCGCATTGGATCCCCTCCTGATGATGTATTACAAAGCTTCGAAGCGTTGATGTTGATCTATGATGTATTCTTCGAAGCATTGAACGCTACCAAAGGTAGTCGTTCCCCCTCAAAGACGTAACTGTGAGCACGAGCAGGAAGCGTGTCCAGCCAAAAAGGCTGGACGGTAGCGCTCCCCATGAGCCCCCGTAACTCCCCAGCATTCCCGCACGACTTCAAGCGTGTCCTGTAAACCTAAGCCGGTGCCGCAAGGCATTCGGTTTAGGTTTACAGGACAGACGCGGTCCCCCACCCCACGCCGCCATCGAAGCACCAAACAGCACTCCTATGAGCGACATTTCCGGGTGTCCAGAGGGTGGAGCCCTCTGGGGTCCCCCTTCCTGAGGAGGAAGGGGGATTTAGGGGGATGGTCGCCCCATGCGCAAAAGAAAAAAGGGCTTGTTCAGAACCCGAGGATTCTGTCCACCCTTTCTCATAAGGTCAATTAAGCGCGATCCACTAATTCTAAGTAAACCATAGGAGCTGAGTCTCCACGACGAGGCCCCAGTTTTAGAATACGAGTGTATCCACCTGGACGCTCCGAGTAACGAGTGGCTAATTCCGAGAACAATTTTTGAATTGCATCTTGCTCACCGTTAATGGTTTCGCGACGAACGTAAGCTGCTACTTGACGACGAGCGTGAAGATCACCTTGCTTCGCTTTCGTAATCAGCTTTTCAGCGATCGAACGAACTTCTTTCGCTTTTGCTTCAGTCGTTTGAATGCGCTCATATAAGAACAAGTCAGTAACCAAGTCACGGAACAATGCTTTACGTGCGCTAGAGTTACGACCTAACTTTTGGTATGCCATATTTTTCCCCTCCTTGCTGCAGTTAAGATTAGTCTTCCATCCGTAAACCCAAACCTAGTTCTTCGAGTTTCTCCTGAACTTCTTCCAAAGATTTGCGTCCGAGGTTACGGACTTTCATCATATCTTCTTCCGTTTTCGTGATCAACTCTTGAACGGTATTGATACCAGCGCGTTTCAAGCAGTTATAAGAACGAACCGAAAGGTCAAGTTCTTCGATAGTCATCTCAAGAACTTTTTCTTTCTTATCTTCTTCTTTCTCCACCATGATTTCCGCATCTTTCGCTTCGTCCGTCAATCCAACGAAGAGCAACAAGTGCTCTGTTAAGATTTTCGCACCAAGGCTTACTGCTTCTTCAGGGCGAATACTACCGTCAGTCCACACTTCGAGGGTCAGCTTGTCATAATTCGTTACTTGCCCGACACGAGTGTTCTCAATCGTGTAGTTCACACGTGAAATTGGCGTGTAGATCGAATCCACTGGAATCACACCGATTGGCTGATCCTCAGATTTGTTCCGATCCGCTTGCACATAACCGCGGCCACGATTTGCAAAGATACGCATATGCAAACGCGAACCAGGCGATAGTGTTGCAATGTGAAGATCTGGGTTCAAGATTTCAACATCGCTATCAGCGCGAATGTCTCCAGCTGTTACCGGACCCTCACCTTCCGCATCAATCTCGAGCACTTTCTCCTCGTCGGAATGAATTTTAAGCGATAGGCCTTTTAGGTTTAGAATAATTTCCGTTACGTCTTCAATGACGCCCGGAATCGTCGAGAACTCATGCAGTACACCATCGATTTGCACCGATGTTACTGCTGCACCTGGAAGCGATGATAGTAGAATACGACGCAATGAGTTACCAAGCGTTGTACCATAACCACGCTCAAGCGGTTCTACAACGAATTTTCCGTAAGTCCCCTCATCATTGAGATCAACGGTTTCTATTTTCGGCTTTTCGATTTCAATCACTGAATTACCCTCCTTCAAAACGTCGTTCCGTTTGAAACCTTCTTTTCAGTCGAGTCATGTAGTATGCCTAAGCAACCATTATTCACAGCTTCTTAGCAAATTATACCACACTAAGGTCTGCCATTAGACACGACGACGTTTTGGCGGGCGGCATCCGTTATGCGGGATAGGAGTAACGTCTTTGATCATGTTAACTTCAAGACCTGCTGCTTGCAAAGAGCGGATTGCCGCTTCGCGACCAGCACCTGGACCTTTAACCATAACCTCAACAGATTTCATCCCGTGTTCCATTGCTGCTTTAGCTGCAGATTCTGCTGCCATTTGCGCTGCGAATGGAGTACTTTTGCGCGATCCTTTGAATCCAAGACCGCCTGAGCTCGCCCAAGAAATTGCATTTCCGTGCGGGTCAGTAATCGTTACGATCGTGTTGTTGAACGTAGAACGAATATGTGCAACGCCGGACTCAATATTCTTGCGATCACGACGTTTCGTACGTACGACTTTTTTCGGTTTAGCCATGTCTGTTATCCTCCCTTCTTATTTCTTTTTATTCGCTACAGTACGACGAGGACCTTTACGCGTACGAGCGTTAGTTTTTGTACGTTGTCCACGAACCGGAAGACCACGACGGTGACGAACACCACGGTAGCAACCAATCTCGATTAAACGTTTAATATTCAAACTGATTTCACGACGAAGGTCACCTTCAACCTTGATCGTTTTGTCGATTACCTCACGAAGTTTACTAACTTCGTCCTCTGTTAGATCGCGAACACGAGTGTTCACATCAATGCCTGTTGTGCTTAGGATTTTCTGGGAAGTTGTTCTTCCGATACCGAAAATGTAAGTTAAGGCGATCTCAACGCGCTTATCACGTGGCAAATCCACACCAGCTATACGTGCCATTTTACGCTACACCCCCTTCTTAACCTTGTTTTTGTTTGTGCTTAGGATTTTCGCAAATTACCATTACGTTCCCTTTGCGGCGAATGACTTTGCATTTTTCGCAAATTGGTTTTACAGAAGGTCTCACCTTCATGTTAATTACCTCCTAAAAGTTTCTGCAATAGAAACTGGATTACACGATATAGATCCGGGACCTATTTGCGGTACGTTATACGACCTCTGGATAAATCATAAGGTGATAACTGTATGACCACTTTGTCTCCTGTTAGGATACGAATGAAGTGCATCCGCAGCTTACCAGAAACGTGGGCAAGAATTTGATGACCATTCTCCAGTTCAACTTTAAACATTGCATTCGGCAACGGCTCGATGACCGTACCTTCTACTTCAATGACATCTTCTTTAGCCACAGTTATTCTCCTTTCTGTGCATGGTTTGCGGTGGTTGCTATAAACTTGGAAATCGCAAAACGAAGTTTCCCGTTCGTTACCCGACCGCTCTCGTCTAAACTGTTAACAACTTCAGCACTTATCTCACTCAACAATTGCAAATGTATGAGGTTCTTCTTCTTAGGCTGGTCAAACTTTCGTTTGTCCCCATCGGCTAGGAGTACGAACTTGGAATCAACGATTCCGACGATTACCGCATACTGCCCAGCATCACGACCTCGTATTATTTCGACGATCTGACCGATTTGAGGCATTGGATTGTTATTCACATTCATCACCTAGCTATCCAGTCTCGTCAAAATTTCTAAGCCATCTGCTGTAACCGCAACGGTGTGTTCAAAGTGAGCACAGATATCGCCGTTAAGCGTTACAACCGTCCAATTATCTTGTAACGTCTTCACATACCGTTCACCTGCAATGACCATCGGCTCAATCGCCAAGACCATGCCAGGCTTAAGTCTCGGACCGCGATCGGGAGTACCATAGTTCGGAATCTGAGGTTCTTCATGGAGGTTCTCCCCAATGCCGTGCCCTACATATTCACGAACAACTGAAAAACCGGCATCTTCAATGCAACGTTGAATCGCGTAAGAAATTGTATATAAACGAACATCCGGTTTGACAAGCGCGAGTCCAGCATACAAGGATTGTTCTGTTACCTCTAAGAGCTTCTTAGCTGTATCAGATATTGCCCCAACCGGATAGGTCCATGCCGAATCGCCATGGTAACCACGATACTGAGCCCCGATGTCAATACTTATGATGTCGCCCTCGTTTAATTTCCGATCGCCGGGTATGCCATGAACCAACTCTTCATTGACTGAAGCGCAAATGCTTCCAGGAAAACCATTGTAGCCTTTGAAAGAAGGTGTAGCATTCTGACTGCGAATATAGTTCTCCGCAATGGCGTCTAACTCTCGCGTCGTAATGCCTGGTTGAACGGATTTTGCCATCAAACGATGCGTTTCCGCAACAATCCTACCTGCTTCCTTCATGAAGCCTAACTCCACTTCAGACTTACAAATGATCATTACGTCTAACCTCTCAGTAAAGATACAATCTCCGAAGTGACTGTATCAATTTCTTTCTCCCCGTCCACTTGGCGAAGCAGCCCTTTAGCTTCATAGTAAGCTAATAATGGAGCTGTTTTATTGATATACTCATCAAGACGCGTACCCACTTTTTCTTCCGAGTCGTCCGAACGTTGGTACAATTCGCCGGAGCATTTATCACATACACCGGATTGTTGTGGTGGATTGAAAATGACATGGTAGGTAGCGCCGCATGATTTACAAATCCGACGGCCTGTTAAGCGCGCAAGCAGTAAATCGCGATCCACCTTTAGGTCAATGACATGATCGAGTTTACGACTCATCGACGTAAGGATATCATCAAGAGCTTCGGCTTGAGATAGTGTTCTAGGGAATCCATCAAGTAGGAACCCTTTCTCACAATCCGGCTGCGCGAGTCTCTCGCGAACGATCCCAATCGTCACATCATCGGGTACAAGCAAACCTTGATCAATATATTCTTTGGCTTTAACACCAATTGGAGTACCTTGTTTCATCGCAAGACGAAATGCATCGCCTGTCGAAATGTGGGGAACACCGAATTCATTGACAATACGTTCTGCCTGCGTTCCTTTTCCTGCCCCAGGAGGCCCCATGAAAAGAATGTTCATTGAACTTCCTCCTCCTCTTAACGAAGAAACAGCACAATAGGTGCCAGAGCGAATGCCGCAAGCGGACTCGCATAGGAACCTATTGACTATTTGTTAATGAAACCTTTGTAATGGCGTTTCATTAATTGGCTTTCGATTTGCTTCATCGTATCCAAAGCAACCCCAATAACGATCAGTAGGGATGTTCCCCCGATTTGCACAGATTTAGGCAATCCAGCAAGTGCACCGAAAAATACAGGGAGAATCGAAACTGCCGCTAAGAAGATCGCACCAGATAACGTAATTCTCGACATGACTTTCGTCAAGTACGAAGAAGTTGGTTTACCTGGTCGGATACCTGGAATGTATCCACCGTTCTTTTTCATCTGGTCTGCCATCTGAACAGGATTGATCTGCACGAACGTATAGAAGAACGTGAAACCAACGATCATAAGGACATACAAGACCATACCGAGCGGTTTATCATGCGAGAAATTCTGGATAGTCCATTGCGCCCAGGCTTTATCAGCCCAGAAGTTCGCAATTGTAATCGGGAACATCAAGAGTGAGGATGCAAAGATTACCGGAATAACCCCAGCGCCGTTCACTTTGAGTGGAATGTGTGTATTTTGTCCACCGTACATTTTGTTCCCTACAACACGCTTCGCGTATTGAACAGGAATTTTGCGTACGCCTTGTTGGATAAAGATAACACCCACGATAACCGCAAAAATAACAAGCAGAATGATAATAACCTTTGCGATGCTCAAGAACAATTGGCTCTGAGAATCAACAAACTCCGCTTGGTATACTTCACGGGCCAATTCTGGAAAGCGGGATACGATCCCGGCAAAGATCAGAATTGAGATCCCGTTGCCGATCCCCTTCTCTGTGATTTGTTCACCAAGCCACATGAGGAAGGATACACCTGCCGTTAATACAATTGCAATAACGAGATACGTCGTTAAGCTTGCATTTGGAACCATCTTGAAGCTGTACAACCGATTAAACCCGATTGCTGTACCGTATGCTTGGATAAGACCAAGTATTACGGTACCATAACGAGTAATTTGGGCGAGTTTACGTTTACCGAGCTCGCCTTCCTTAGCCCATTCTGCGAACTTCGGAATGACATCCATCGACAGTAACTGTACGATGATGGATGCTGTGATATATGGCATAATCCCGAGAGCAAAGATAGAAAAGTGGAACAATGCGCCACCAGAGAATGTGTTCAGCAAGCCGAACAAGTCACTGCCCTGTTGGTTCGTCATTGTGAAAACCGATTTATCGACACCCGGTACTGGAATAAAAGCACCGATACGGTAGACGATCAAAATCATCAGTGTAAACAAGATTTTTTTTCTAAGGTCTTCAACTCGCCATATATTGGACAGCGTTTTAAACATTAGATCACCTCGGTTTTACCGCCGGCAGCCTCGATTTTCTCTACCGCAGATTGAGAGAACTTATTCGCTTTAACAGTAAGTTTAACAGTAACTTCACCGTTTCCTAGAACCTTGATTCCAGCTTTAGGATTGTTTACAATTCCGCGCTCCATAAGAACTTCTGGAGTCACTTCAGTACCTTCTGCAAAGTTGTTAAGTTCCTCGATGTTCACAATAGCAAACTCTTTACGAGTAGGGTTATTGAAACCGCGTTTCGGCAAGCGACGATATAGTGGATTTTGTCCACCCTCGAAGCCTGGGCGCACGCCACCGCCAGAACGTGAATTTTGACCTTTGTGACCGCGACCAGCCGTTTTACCCGTGCCGCTCGAAGTACCGCGACCTACACGCTTACGCTCTTTGCGGGCACCAGGAGAAGAAACAAGTTCATGTAACTTCATCGTTCGTTGCACCTCCTTCATAGTTCTAAACATTCATGTTATTAAGCTTCAACTTCTTGAACAGAAACCAAGTGGTTAACTTGATTAACCATTCCACGAATCGCCGGGCTATCGTTATGAACAACAGTTTGGTTGATTTTACGCAATCCAAGGCTATTGACCGTTTTACGTTGTGTTTCCGGACGACCAATCAAACTGCGAACGAGGGTAACTTGTAATTTAGCCAACGTGAATCCCTCCTTAACCTAACAGTTCTTCTACGGTTTTACCGCGCAATTTAGCAACATCTTCAGCACGTTTCAGACGAGACAAGCCTTCAAGTGTTGCGTTCACCATATTCATGGAGTTCGAAGAACCTAAAGATTTTGTTAAAATATCGCCTACACCAGCAAGCTCAAGAACCGCACGAACCGGTCCGCCTGCGATAACTCCAGTACCTTCAGAAGCTGGCTTCAAAAGAACATGGCCTGCTCCGAATTTGCCGTTAACAAGGTGAGGGATTGTAGTTCCTACGAATGGAACGTGGATCAGGTTTTTCTTCGCATCTTCGATACCTTTGCGAATCGCATCAGGTACTTCAGAAGCTTTACCGATACCAGCGCCAACCCAACCTTTGCCGTCGCCGACAACTACTAGCGCACTAAAGCTGAAACGGCGTCCGCCTTTTACAACTTTCGCTACGCGATTAATATTTACAACTTTTTCAGTTAGTTCTAAAGTGTTCGGATCTACACGCAAGTCGTTTACCTCCTTATAAATTGATTAGAATTCAAGACCTGCTTCGCGAGCTGCGTCAGCTAATGCTTGAATCCGTCCATGATACAAATATCCGCCACGGTCGAAAACGATCTGTACGTGTCCAGCTTCTTTCGCACGTTTAGCGACTAATTCGCCAACCTTACGAGCAGCTTCAACGTTACCACCGTTACTAACTTGGCCTTGTAGTTCTTTATCCATTGTGGATGCAGAAGCAACCGTTTTTCCAGTTACATCATCGATCAATTGTGCGTAAATGTGTTTCGATGAACGGAAAACGCTCAAACGTGGGCGAGCTGTTGTTCCTTCAATTTTCTTACGAACACGAAGGTGTCTTTTCAAACGAGCTTTGTTTTTATCTCCTTTGGTAATCATGCCTTGTTCACTCCCTTCTGTCTGCCATATGGCCCCAGGGCCTTTAAGCTACAAGCAAAAGATCAACGATGATCTTATTTTTTCTTACCAGCTTTACCTTCTTTACGGATAATGCGTTCGCCTTCGTACTTGATACCTTTACCTTTGTACGGCTCAGGTTCACGAACGGAACGGATTTTCGCAGCATAAGCACCTACGCGCTCTTTGTCGATCCCTTTAACGATGATTTTCGTGTTGGATGGAACTTCGAACTCGATGCCTGCTTCTGGTGTAATCTCAACTGGGTGAGAGTAACCAACGTTAAGAACGACTTTATCACCGGATTTATTAGCACGGTAACCAACGCCCACAAGCTCAAGGTTTTTAGAGAAACCTTCAGTTACACCACTAACCATGTTAGAGATGATGCTGCGTGTTGTTCCGTGTAACGAACGATGAAGTTTATTTTCAGAAGGACGAACAACCGTGATCACGTTCTCCTCAACAGATACTTGCATATCTTTGTGGACTTCACGAGTTAATGTTCCTTTAGGTCCTTTAACTGTAATGTTGCTGTTATCTAAAGTGACAGTTACGCCACTCGGTACTGTAATTGGTTTGCGACCAATACGAGACATATGTTGCACCTCCTATCTTTACGGTTGTATTACCAAACGTAGCAGACTACTTCTCCGCCGGATTTCGTTTGACGAGCTTCTTTATCTGTCATAACTCCTTTGGATGTGGAGATAATCGCAATACCCAGTCCGCCTAATACGCGAGGAACTTCATTGCTCTTCGTGTATACGCGTAGACCTGGCTTACTGATTCTCTTCAAACCGGAGATGACACGTTCATTGTTAGAGCCATATTTCAAGAAAATACGGATAATCCCTTGTTTGTTATCTTCGATGTACTCAGCGTCACGGATAAAGCCTTCACGCTTAAGGATTTCTGCGATTTGCTTCTTAATAGTCGAAGCAGGCATTTCAACCGTCTCATGACGCACTACGTTCGCGTTGCGAATGCGTGTTAGCATATCTGCAATCGGATCTGACATAACCATAAGTGTAAACCTCCTTCCCGTTGTAGGGTGATTACCAACTTGCTTTTTTAACGCCAGGGATCTGGCCTTTATACGCTAATTCGCGGAAACAAATCCGGCAAATTTTGAATTTCTGTAATACGGAATGTGGGCGACCACAACGCTCGCAACGTGTGTAAGCACGTACTTTGAATTTCGGTGTGCGTTGTTGTTTAACTTTCATCGAAGTTTTTGCCACTTATTTTTGCACCTCCTGCAAACTTGTCTACCAAGTTATCCTCGTAAGGATTATTTTACGAAAGGCATGCCAAGTTGAGTTAACAACTCGCGGGACTCTTCGTCAGTTTTAGCTGTTGTTACGATAACGATATCCATACCGCGTACTTTATCAACTTTATCGTATTCAACCTCAGGGAAAATTAATTGCTCTTTCAAGCCAAGTGTGTAGTTACCGCGACCATCAAATGCTTTGTTTGATACACCGCGGAAGTCACGTACACGCGGAAGCGTGATGTTGAACAATTTGTCTAAGAAGTAGTACATACGCTCGCCA
The DNA here is from genome assembly GCF_009363075.1 of Paenibacillus guangzhouensis. Taxonomy (NCBI): domain Bacteria; kingdom Bacillati; phylum Bacillota; class Bacilli; order Caryophanales; family Paenibacillaceae; genus Paenibacillus; species Paenibacillus guangzhouensis. The sequence continues at coordinate 4,840,715 of NZ_CP045293.1, forward strand.
CGAAGTGTTACTTTAACACCGATTGGCATATTCTCACGAAGTTTGAATCCAGCAATGGATTTCTTCGCACGAGTGATAACCGGTTTTTGACCAGAGATTAACTGCATGTCTGCTACTGCTGCATCAAGCACTTTGGAGTTAGCAACCGCGTCGCCCACACCCATGTTGATTACAACTTTTTCGATTTTCGGTACTTGCATCACCGTCGTGTAGCTGAACTTTTGCATTAACGCTGGCGTAATTTCATTTAAGAAACGTTCTTTCATTCTTGCTGCCATGTTACATGGACCTCCTTTCTTTCAAAAGTGGATTAGTCGATAACTTCTCCGGATTTTTTCGCTACGCGAACTTTTTTACCGTTATCCAATACTTTGTATCCGATACGTGTTACGCCGCCGCTCTTTGGATCCACGTGCATGACGTTCGATACGTGAACTGGAGCTTCTTGCTCGATAATTCCGCCTTGTGGGTTCGCTTGCGATGGCTTCGCATGTTTCTTGATCATGTTTACGCCTTCCACGAGCACGCGGTTTTCACGAGGATATGCTGCGATAACGCGGCCTTTTTTGCCTTTATCTTTACCGGAAATAACAATAACCGTATCGTCTTTTTTCACGTGCAATTTATTGTTATGAGACTCGAGAATCTTCTTCAATCTCGGCATTTCGTTACACCTCCTGTTTCTTGCAACAAGCAAGTCGATCTGTTCATGTCCCTATAAAGGGAATTAGATTACTTCAGGAGCCAAGGAAACGATTTTCATGAAGTCCTTGTCGCGAAGTTCGCGAGCAACAGGTCCGAAAATACGAGTTCCGCGTGGTCCTTTATCGTCCTTAACAACAACCGCTGCATTCTCGTCAAATGCGATGTAAGAACCATCTTTACGACGAACAGAACGCTTCGTACGTACGATAACAGCTTTTACAACATCACCCTTTTTGACAACGCCGCCTGGTGTTGCTTGTTTGACGGAACATACAATTACATCACCGATGTGGCCTACACGACGTCCTGTGCCACCTAATACACGGATACACATTAATTCTTTTGCACCAGAGTTGTCAGCGACTGCCAAACGTGTAAATGGTTGAATCATTCGAATTTCCTCCTTTCGGAAAAATGAGCCGTCCTTTAGATAATTACTGCTTTCTCAACAATCTCAACGAGTCTCCAGCGTTTATCTTTAGAGATTGGACGAGTTTCCATGATTTTTACGGAATCGCCAATTTTAGCTTCATTGTTCTCATCATGCGCCTTAAATTTTTTCGTGTATTTAATACGCTTGTGGTACAAGTTGTGCATTTTGTATGTCTCAACAGCAACAACGATTGTTTTGTCCATCTTGTCACTTACCACTTTACCGATTTGCACTTTACGAGCATTACGTTCTTCGCTCATATTCTGCCTCCTTCCTGAATGCGTTATGTCCCATCATGATGACACATAAGCTTCAATTAACTGATGATCCCAAGTTCTCTTTCACGTAATACGGTTTTAGCACGAGCTATTTCTTTACGCACATCACGGATACGAGTCGGGTTATCAAGCTGACCAGTAGCTAATTGAAAACGGAGATTAAAGAGTTCTTCTTTAAATCCGGCAATTTTTTGTTCGATCTCAGCAGTGGTTAAGTTGCGAAGTTCATTAGCTTTCATTTGCTTCACCACCCAATTCTTCTCGTTTCACAAACTTCGTTTTGCATGGCAGTTTGTGAGCCGCAAGACGCATTGCTTCACGAGCAATCTCTTCGGAAACACCAGCAAGTTCAAACATGATCTTACCAGGTTTGACTACTGCCACCCATTTTTCTACGTTACCTTTACCGGAACCCATCCGCACCTCTAGAGGTTTTTGAGTAATCGGTTTATCAGGGAAAATTTTGATCCAAACTTGACCGCCACGTTTGATGTAACGAGTCATCGCGATACGAGCTGCTTCGATTTGGCGGTTAGTAATCCATGTAGGTTCCATAGCTACCAAACCGTATTGACCGAAGTTAATCTCAGTGCCGCCTTTAGCGCGACCTCTCATGCTACCGCGTTGTTGCTTACGATGCTTAACACGTTTAGGTACCAACATGATTAGTTTCCTCCTTCCTCAACAGCCTTTTTCTTAGCTGCAGGAAGAACTTCACCACGATAGATCCATACTTTTACGCCGATACGGCCGTAGGTTGTATGTGCTTCAGCTGTACCATAGTCGATATCTGCACGAAGCGTATGAAGTGGAACAGTTCCTTCACTGTAGCCTTCTGAACGAGCAATCTCAGCGCCGCCAAGACGACCGCTAACTGCTGTTTTAATACCTTTTGCGCCGGAACGCATAGTTCTTTGGATCGCTTGTTTCAATGCACGACGGAAAGAAACACGACGCTCCAATTGTTGTGCAATGCTCTCTGCAACCAAGATTGCATCAAGATCTGCTTGTTTGATTTCGTTGATGTTGATGTGTACTTTTTTGCCTTTGGAGATTTTAGCAATCTCTGTGCGAAGTACTTCAACTTCGGAGCCACCTTTACCGATAACCATACCTGGTTTCGCTGTGTGGATTGTTACATTCACACGGTTAGCCGCTCTCTCGATCTCAATACGAGAAACGGAAGAGTCTTTCAATTTATTTTTGAGGTATTCGCGGATTTTTACGTCCTCAAGCAGAAGATCTCCGAAATCTTTGTCTGCATACCATTTGGATTCCCAATCACGAATAACACCTACACGTAATCCGACTGGATTTACCTTTTGACCCACACCTTATCCCTCCTTATTTCTCAGATACCACCAAAGTAATGTGGCTTGTTCTCTTGTTGATCCGGCTTGCACGTCCCATTGCACGAGGGCGGAAACGTTTCATTGTCGGACCTTGGTTAGCGAATACTTCAGTAACAACTAATTTATTAACGTCCATGGAATAGTTGTGTTCTGCGTTAGCAATTGCCGAGTTAAGTAACTTCTCTACTACCGGAGAAGCAGCTTTAGGCGTGTGACGAAGAATCGCGATTGCTTCGCCTGCTTGTTTACCGCGGATCAAATCGATAACGAGTTTAACTTTGCGGGCAGAAATACGAATGTTCCTTGCATGTGCTTTCGCTTGCATTGAGTAACCTCCTCTCAAACATTTAGGCCACGCATTCTATTAGCGTTTGCCAGTTTTCTTGTCGTCATCGTGACCTTTGTACGTACGTGTTGGAGCAAATTCGCCGAGCTTGTGTCCAACCATATCTTCCGTTACGTATACAGGCACGTGTTTACGACCATCATATACTCCGAAAGTGTGTCCGATGAATTGTGGAAAAATCGTAGAACGACGGGACCAAGTTTTGATCACGGTTTTCTTACCAGACGCATCCACTTCTTCAACCTTTTTCAACATATAACCATCGATAAATGGTCCTTTTTTAAGACTGCGACCCATGTGTAAATCCTCCCTTCACCAATCCATTCGTTCCGCTATTCAAGCGGAACGTGATGAATATAAGAATTTATCTTTGTATTCATAAATCCTTATATTGTTAGGCAACCATATATTATTTCGTGCGACGACGAATGATATATTTATCAGAAGCTTTGTTTTTCTTACGCGTTTTGTAACCAAGAGTTGGTTTACCCCATGGAGACATCGGAGATTTACGTCCGATTGGAGCGCGGCCTTCACCACCACCGTGTGGGTGATCGTTCGGGTTCATTACTACCCCACGAACTTCAGGACGTTTACCTAACCAACGATTACGACCAGCTTTACCGATTTTCACGAGCTCATGATCTCCGTTACCTACAGATCCGATTGTCGCACGACAAACTTTGAGCAATTTGCGAACCTCGCCAGAGGACAAACGAACGGAAACATAACGTTCTTCTTTACCAAGTAGTTGTGCTTCTGTACCAGCTGCACGTACTAATTGTCCACCTTTACCTGGTTGAAGCTCGATATTGTGGATAACTGTACCTACTGGAATATTTTCAAGTGCAAGTGCGTTACCAATTTTGATGTCAGCTGTTGGGCCAGACATAACTTCGTCTCCAACTTTCAATCCTTTTGGAGCGATGATGTAACGTTTTTCACCATCCGCATAGTTGATCAACGCAATGTTGGAAGTACGGTTCGGGTCATACTCGATTGTAGCAACGCGACCTGGTATTCCATCTTTAGTACGTTTGAAATCGATGATACGGTATTTACGCTTGTGTCCACCACCATGGTGACGAGTCGTAATTTTACCTTGGTTGTTGCGGCCAGCAGTTTTGCTAAGTGGCGCTAGCAACGATTTTTCCGGCACGTTTGTTGTGATCTCTTCGAATGTCGATACGGACATTGCACGGCGAGCCGGGGATGTCGGTTTATACTTTTTAATTGGCACGTAGTTTCCCTCCTTACTTTAGGAATGTTTTATTATGCTTGTTCAAAAATTTCAATCGCTTTGCTGTCCGCGCTTAACGATACGATAGCTTTTTTCCACTCGGAAGTATATCCGGAGTGACGGCCATAGCGTTTCGGTTTCGCAGGAACGCGCATTACGTTAACTTTCTTAACTTTAACGCCGAAGATTGCTTCGATCGCTTGTTTAACCTCGGTTTTGTTCGAACGCATATCAACTTCGAATGCATATTTCATCTCAGCCATATAGTCGCTCGTACGTTCCGTGATTACGGGGCGCTTGATAATATCGCGAGGATCCTTCATTACGCGAACACCTCCTCTACTTTCTGAACTGCTTCTTTCGTAATGATCAATTGATCATAAACCATTACGTCCAAAACGTTAATGCCGTCAGCTGCTACGAATTTAACACCTGGGATGTTACGAGCAGATAGAGCAACATTGTCATCATAGCTAGGCGTCACAACTAAAGCTTTACGATCCACTTTCAAGTTGTTCAAGATAGCTACGATTTCTTTTGTTTTTGGTGCGTTAAGTGCTAGTTGATCCAATACAATGATTTGGTTTTCCAATACTTTGGAAGACAAAGCAGATTTGATCGCTAGACGACGAACCTTTTTAGGCAATTTAAAGGAATAGCTGCGAGGTGTTGGTCCAAATACGATACCGCCGCCTTTCCATTGTGGGGCACGAATCGAACCTTGACGAGCACGTCCAGTTCCTTTTTGTTTCCATGGTTTACGACCACCGCCGCGAACCTCAGAACGACCTTTAACTTTGTGAGTACCTTGACGTACTGCAGCTTGTTGAAGCAACACCATCTCATGCAATGCATGAACGTGAGGCTCGATACCAAACACGCTGTCCGCCAATTCGATTTCACCAACTTGAGCTCCGCTCACGTTATATAAAGATACTTTTGGCATTTCTAGTTCCTCCTTCCTTTAGCGATTACTTCTTCACCGTGGATTTTATTTTCACGAAGCTGTTTTTCGCACCTGGAATGGAACCTTTAACGAGAATTACGTTACGTTCTGCATCCACACGAACAACTTCTAATTTTTGAATTGTAACAGTCTCAGCACCCATGTGACCTGGAAGGTGTTTACCTTTTGGCACGCGGTTCGCTTGAATCGAACCCATGGAACCTGGGCCGCGGTGGTAACGAGAACCGTGAGTCATAGGACCACGACTTTGTCCCCAACGTTTGATCGTACCCGTGAAACCTTTACCTTTGGAAATACCAGTTACGTCAACAAACTCGCCTGCTGCAAATAGATCAGCTTTCAATTCCTGGCCAACTTCATATGCTGCGAAATCAACACCGCGGAATTCACGAACGTAGCGCTTAGGAGCCGTATTGGCTTTTTTAGCGTGTGCAGTTTCCGGTTTGTTAGCATTCTTCTTCTTGTCGACGAAACCAAGCTGAATTGCTTCGTATCCATCATTCTCAAGATCTTTCTTTTGAAGAACCACACAAGGACCTACTTCGATTACAGTAACAGGCAATACGTTACCTTCAGGAGTAAATACTTGAGTCATTCCTAATTTTTTACCTAAGATACCTTTCATGTTGACACCTCATTCCCTTTCATAAATACAAGCTTGAATTACAATTTGATTTCGATATCTACACCGGACGGTAAATCCAAGCGCATAAGAGCATCCACAGTTTGTGGCGTTGGGTTAACAATGTCGATCAAACGCTTGTGTGTGCGTTGCTCGAATTGCTCCCGAGAATCCTTATACTTGTGTACCGCACGGAGAATAGTAATGATTTGTTTCTCAGTCGGAAGCGGAATCGGTCCGGATACACCTGCACCAGAACGTTTTGCCGTTTCAACGATTTTCTCTGCGGATTGATCAAGAATTCTGTGATCATAAGCTTTCAAACGAATACGAATTTTTTGCTTTGCCATTTTAGTCCCTCCTTCTATCGCCCAATTTGGTATCGGACATACTCCGTGAAAATTCTCTAACACACTCCCCATGGCAAAGGGGCCGGGTGTGTCAGCAACCTCTCACATCATCGCAACGTCTCAGAACAACATTAGTAATTATACATAAAATCGTAGGCGAATGCAAGCGAAAATATCGAATGCAAAATTACATCCGATTTCTTCTATATATATGTGATCCCGAAGAAAACAAAAGCCCACATCCGAGGACGTGGGCTTCTTAAATTCGTCAAACGAATTATTTGTTGATTGTAGCAACCGCACCTGCACCAACTGTACGTCCGCCTTCACGGATCGCAAAGCGAGTACCTTCTTCGATCGCGATTGGAGCGATCAAATCAACAGTTACAGTGATGTTGTCACCAGGCATAACCATTTCAGTACCTTCTGGCAAGTTGATGATACCAGTTACGTCAGTTGTACGGAAGTAGAACTGTGGACGGTATCCAGTGAAGAATGGCTTATGACGGCCACCCTCTTCTTTTGTCAAAACATAGATTTGTGCGGAGAAGTTTGTGTGTGGTTTAACAGAACCCACTTTCGCCAATACTTGACCACGCTCGATGTCTTTGCGGTCTACACCACGAAGAAGGGCACCGATGTTGTCGCCCGCTTGTGCGGAATCGAGCAATTTACGGAACATTTCTACGCCTGTAACTACGCATTTGCGAGTTTCTTCAGCGATACCAACGATTTCAACTTCGTCTTGTACTTTAACAGTACCACGCTCTACACGACCTGTAGCAACAGTACCACGGCCAGTGATGGAGAATACGTCCTCGACAGGCATCAAGAAAGGCTTGTCAGTGTCGCGCTCTGGTTGTGGGATGTAGCTGTCAACTTGTTCGAACAACTCAACAATTTTGTCAGCCCATGCGCCATCAGGGTTTTGCAACGCTTCACGAGCAGAACCACGGATGATTGGAGTGTCGTCGCCTGGGAATTCGTATTCGCTAAGAAGGTCACGAATTTCCATTTCAACTAGCTCTAGCAACTCTTCGTCTTCAACCATGTCACATTTGTTCATGAACACAACGATGTATGGAACGCCTACTTGGCGGGACAACAAGATGTGCTCACGAGTTTGTGGCATAGGACCGTCGGAAGCGGATACTACTAGGATCGCTCCGTCCATTTGTGCTGCACCAGTGATCATGTTTTTAACATAGTCGGCGTGACCTGGGCAGTCAACGTGTGCATAGTGACGGTTAGGTGTTTCATACTCAACGTGTGCAGTCGAGATTGTGATACCGCGCTCGCGCTCTTCTGGAGCTTTGTCGATTTGGTCGAATGCTACTGCAGCACCGCCATATCTTTTGGACAATACAGTTGTGATTGCAGCTGTAAGAGTTGTTTTACCATGGTCAACGTGACCGATTGTACCGATGTTAACATGCGGTTTATTACGTTCAAACTTAGCCTTTGCCATTTGAAACGATGCCTCCTTAATATATAGGAAATTATATTTTGCCTCGCAGGGTTCAGACGTATCCTCCGCCTACGCGGTTAGTAAACAAGTATTAGCCTTTTTTCGATACGATCTCTTCAGCGATGCTGCGTGGTACTTCTTCATAGTGAGAAAGTTCCATTGCGAACACGCCGCGTCCTTGTGTACCGGAACGAAGAGTTGTGGAATAACCAAACATCTCAGCGAGAGGTACCTTAGCACGGATAATTTGAGCTCCACCACGGGAATCCATACCTTCGATACGACCACGACGGGAGTTCAACATACCCATAACGTCGCCCATGTACTCTTCAGGAACTGTAACTTCAACTTTCATGATTGGCTCAAGAAGCACTGGGTTACATTTGTCTTTCGCCGCTTTAAGCGCCATGGAACCCGCGATCTTAAACGCCATCTCATTGGAGTCAACGTCATGGTAAGATCCGTCGAATACTGTAGCTTTGATATCAACAAGCGGGAATCCAGCAAGTACGCCGTTCTTCATCGCTTCTTCGATACCAGCAAGTGCCGGTGCGATGTATTCACGAGGAACCGATCCACCAACAACTTTACTTTCGAACTTGGAGCCTGCACCAGCTTCTTGTGGTTCGAACTCGACCCATACGTGACCGTATTGACCGCGACCACCAGACTGACGTACAAACTTACCTTCAACCTTAGCTGCAGTTTTGAATGTCTCACGGTAAGCAACTTGTGGTTTACCTACGTTCGTCTCAACCTTGAATTCGCGACGCATACGGTCAACGATGATATCAAGGTGAAGCTCACCCATACCCGCTAGGATTGTCTGACCAGTCTCTTCATCTGTGTGTGCACGTAATGTCGGATCTTCTTCCGTCAATTTACCAAGTGCAACACCCATTTTGTCTTGGTCAGCTTTTGTTTTTGGTTCTACAGCGATTTGAATTACCGGATCAGGGAAGTTCATGGACTCCAAGATGATCGGTGCTTTCTCATCACAAAGTGTATCACCAGTACCTGTATCTTTCAAACCTACCGCAGCAGCGATATCACCCGAATAAACAACATCAATTTCTTGACGGCTATTCGCATGCATTTGAAGGATACGGCCGATACGCTCACGTTTGCCTTTTGTTGCATTCAACACGTATGATCCGGAGTTAAGAACACCAGAGTATACGCGGAAGAATGTCAATTTACCAACGTAAGGATCCGTCATAATTTTGAATGCAAGAGCTGAGAACGGCTCTTCATCGGAAGAATGACGAACTTCTTCTGTCCCATCTTCAAGATGACCGTTGATCGCAGGAACATCGATCGGAGCTGGCAAGTAATCAATAACTGCGTCCAACATCAATTGAACACCTTTATTTTTGTACGAAGAACCACAAATTACCGGGAAGATTTTAACTTCACATACACCTTTGCGAAGCGCTGCTTTCAGCTCAGGAACTGTGATTTCTTCACCTTCAAGGTATTTCATAGTTAATTCTTCGTCAAGCTCAGCAACTTTCTCGATCAATTCGTTGCGCAGTTCTTCTACTTTGTCTTTGAACTCAGCAGGAACTTCAACGACATCGATATCTTTACCAAGATCGTCTTTGAACATATGAGCTACGTTCTCAACGATATCGATAATACCGATGAAATCATTTTCTGCGCCAATTGGAAGCTGAATAGCAACCGCATTCGCTTGAAGACGATCTTTCATCGTTTGGATTACATTTAAGTAGTCCGCACCGATGATGTCCATTTTATTGACATAAGCAATACGTGGAACACCGTAACGGTCAGCTTGTCTCCAAACTGTCTCGGACTGAGGCTCAACGCCTTCTTTAGCACTGAAAACACCAACTGCCCCATCTAATACGCGAAGGGAACGCTCTACTTCAACCGTGAAGTCAACGTGACCCGGAGTATCAATGATATTAACGCGGTTACCTTTCCAAGCAGCAGTCGTAGCAGCGGAAGTAATCGTAATTCCGCGCTCTTGTTCTTGCTCCATCCAGTCCATTGTCGCAGCACCTTCGTGAACCTCACCGATCTTGTGCGTACGGCCTGTATAGAACAAAATGCGCTCAGTCGTAGTTGTCTTACCAGCGTCAATATGCGCCATGATCCCGATATTGCGGGTATTAGCTAAGGAGAACTCTCTTGACATGAAACGGTCTCCCTTCAAAATCTCAATTTATAGTGGCGCGGGCACGAAAGTACCCACGCTATTATGATTCTACCAACGGTAGTGAGCAAACGCTTTGTTCGCTTCTGCCATTTTGTGCGTGTCTTCACGTTTCTTAACGGAAGCACCTGTGTTGTTGGATGCATCTAGAATTTCAGCTGCTAGACGCTCTTCCATTGTTTTCTCACCGCGATTGCGGGAGTAGTTCACGAGCCAACGTAAGCCTAATGCTGTACGTCTCTCAGGTTTAACTTCGATCGGAACTTGATAGTTCGCACCACCAACACGACGAGCTTTAACCTCAAGAACTGGCATGATATTTTTGATCGCTGCTTCAAACACTTCCATAGGATCTTTACCGGAACGTTCTTGAATCAACTTGAACGCATCATAAAGAATTGTTTGGGCAACGCCTCTTTTACCATCAAGCATGATGCGGTTGATCAAGCGAGTAACCAACTTGCTGTTATACACCGGATCTGGCAACACGTCTCTTTTTGTAACTGGACCTTTGCGTGGCATTGTAATCCCCCTTTCCCAAATAATCGTTTTAGAAATTTACGTTACGTAAATTATTTTTTAGCTTTTGGACGTTTCGTACCGTATTTCGAACGAGCCTGCATACGGTTATTCACACCTGCAGTATCAAGCGCACCGCGAACGATATGGTAACGCACCCCTGGAAGGTCTTTTACCCGTCCTCCACGTACTAATACGACACTGTGCTCTTGCAAGTTGTGACCGATACCTCCGATATAAGCTGTAACCTCTACACGGTTCGTCAAACGAACACGGGCATATTTACGAAGCGCGGAGTTCGGTTTTTTCGGAGTCATTGTACCTACACGAGTACAAACACCACGTTTTTGTGGAGCGCTCAAATCAGTCTCTTCACGCTTAAGTGCGTTGAATCCTTTTTGAAGTGCTGGGGATTTCGACTTAGTGATTTTCGCTTGACGTCCTTTACGAACTAGCTGGTTAATTGTTGGCATGTTGCCACCCCCTTCCCATATTTTTAACCTTCATAAACCTTCAACATAAGTCCACAGACCCAGGTGGTTCATTAAAAGACAAATGAAAAGTCTTTGCAATACTTTCGCATCACAAAAACATCGGTTTAACTAATCATTTACAATGGCAACCATCGCTGCACCAACATCAATCCCGCAAGCCTTGCCGAGATTCTTCATCGTGTCCACGTAGGTAATCTTCACACCCTTGTCCTCACAGAGAAGAACAACTTTAGATGTAATTCTCGAATCGGCATCTTGCGCAACATATACTTCCGTCGCTTTACCGAGCTCTACCATTCGAATTGTTTGTTTCGTGCCAACGCGAATATTCTCTTCCTGTAGTCCTTTGTCATTAGACATAAACTTCATCCTCCAAAAGAACAGGTGACAATCTCTCAGGCACACTACGATATATTATCACCTAGAAATACTATTGTCAAGAATAAAAGATGCAAGAAACGCATTTTTTGCGAGAACTGCCAAACCATACGTTCCTTGCATCCTATTTAATTACTCTACAGTAACAGTTTCTAGTGCTGCTTCAACGGTTTCTTCCGATTCCGGCTCCACAAACTTCACGCTGCGGTAACGGTTCATACCTGTACCCGCAGGGATCAGTTTACCAATGATGACATTCTCTTTCAAGCCGAGCAACTTATCGACTTTTCCTTTGATTGCGGCATCTGTAAGAACACGTGTTGTCTCTTGGAAGGATGCAGCAGACAAGAAGGAATCTGTCTCAAGGGATGCTTTGGTAATACCAAGCAATACCGGTTTCGCAACCGCAGGTTCTTTATCCGAAAGAATTGCTTCTTTGTTCGCAGCTTCATATTCATGAATATCCACGAAGGAACCTGGCAAGAGCGTCGTTTCACCCGCATCGATAATACGGATTTTACGAAGCATTTGCTTGATCATAACCTCAACGTGCTTATCGTTAATTTCTACCCCTTGGTTACGATATACGCGTTGAACTTCTTGGAGAATATAGTTCTGAACCCCACGGATACCTTTGATACGAAGCATTTCCTTCGGATCGATGGAACCGTCTGTCAGCTCATCACCAGCTTCAATCGCTTTACCTTCATAGACGCGAATACGGGATCCATATGTGACGGAGTAGACTTTCGTCTCTGCTTCACCTTGAACTTCGATTTCACGACGATCTTTGGTCTCGCGGATTTCTTTGACGACACCATCGATTTCGGTAATGATTGCTTGACCTTTCGGATTACGCGCTTCGAAAAGCTCTTGGATACGCGGCAAACCTTGCGTGATATCGTCTCCGGCAACGCCCCCGGTATGGAATGTACGCATCGTAAGCTGTGTTCCTGGTTCCCCGATGGATTGAGCTGCGATAATACCAACCGCTTCCCCGATCTCAACGTGTTTACCAGTCGCAAGGTTACGACCGTAACATTTCTTACAAATACCATGACGCGCACGGCAACTAAGAACAGAACGAATTTGTAATCTTTCAACGCCATCAGGACGCATCAACGCACCGGAACTGAGCAATTCTTCGGCTTTATCCGAATCGATCAGGTCATTGCGGTTCACGATGATTTCGCCTGTCTGCGGATGTTTGATCGTCTCGAAGGAATAACGTCCTTCAATACGGTCGTACAGATCCTCGATAACTTCTTTACCGTCTTGAATACGGCTAACGGTGAAGCCTTTATCCGTTCCGCAATCTTCTTCACGGATGATCACATCTTGGGCAACGTCAACGAGACGACGAGTCAAGTAACCCGAATCGGCTGTACGAAGAGCTGTATCGGCCAAACCTTTACGCGCTCCATGCGTCGAAATAAAGTATTCCAAGACCGTAAGACCTTCACGGAAGTTCGATTTGATCGGCAACTCGATGATTCGACCGGATGGGTTGGCCATGAGACCACGCATACCGCCGAGCTGCGTAATCTGGGATTTGTTACCCCGTGCTTTGGAATCAACCATGAGCATGATGGAGTTATAGCGATCCATCGATTTCATGAGGATATCTGTCAGCTGATCTTTTGTCTTACTCCAAATCTCGATCACTCGGTCATAACGCTCTTCCGTTGTGATAAGTCCACGACGGTACTGATTCGTAACAACGCGTACTTTCTCATCGGATTCTTTGAGCAATTGTACTTTTTCTGGTGGTACGATAACGTCCGAAACGGCGATACTGATACCAGCCTTCGTGGAGTACGTAAAACCGAGCTGCTTGATTGCATCCAATATAACAGATGTTTTTGTTGTATGGTAAGTTTCAAAGCATCTTGCGATGATTTGACCCAAATAATCTTTACCTACTGCACCCGTCTGCGGTACTTCATTAATGATATCAAGTACATTTGCACCTTTTTCATAAATGAAATAGTGATCCGGTGTGCCGTAGAACAAATTGTTCTTCGTTGGTTCATTGATGTAAGGGAAGTCAGCTGGGAAAATCTCGTTAAAGATAATCCGTCCAACCGTCGTTACGATCAATGCTTCTTGCTGTTTATCCGTAAAGGATGTTTTGCTCAAAGCTTTAACAGGGATCGCTACACGTGCATGCAAGGATGCTGTTCCACGTTGGTAAGCAGATACCGCTTCGTTCACATTCGCGAAGATCAGACCTGATCCCTTCGCTTCTTTGTTATCCATTGTCAAGTAGAAACTACCTAGAACCATATCCTGAGACGGCGTAACAACTGGCTTACCATCTTTAGGGTTCAAAATATTACCGGATGCGAGCATCAAGATGCGTGCCTCCGCTTGTGCTTCTGCGGACAATGGAACGTGAACCGCCATTTGGTCACCGTCGAAGTCGGCGTTGTAAGCCGTACATACAAGCGGATGAAGTTTAATTGCGCGTCCTTCAACAAGGGTTGGCTCGAACGCCTGGATACCAAGTCTGTGAAGCGTCGGGGCACGGTTCAGAAGAACTGGATGTTCTTTGATAACCTCTTCGAGGACATCCCATACTTCAGCACTTACGCGTTCCACTTTGCGCTTCGCACTCTTAATATTATGTGCAAGGCCTTTATTCACAAGTTCTTTCATCACAAATGGCTTGAACAATTCAAGCGCCATTTCTTTTGGAAGACCACATTGATACATTTTCAAGCTAGGACCTACGACGATAACGGAACGACCAGAGTAGTCAACCCGTTTACCGAGCAAGTTCTGACGGAAACGTCCTTGTTTACCTTTAAGCATGTGGCTAAGAGACTTCAATGGACGGTTACCTGGACCTGTTACCGGACGGCCGCGACGACCATTATCGATCAATGCGTCTACCGCTTCTTGCAGCATCCGCTTCTCGTTCTGAACGATAATATCAGGTGCGCCAAGATCCAGAAGGCGTTTCAAACGGTTATTCCGGTTAATAACGCGGCGGTACAAATCATTCAAGTCGGAAGTCGCAAAACGTCCGCCATCAAGCTGTACCATCGGGCGAAGCTCCGGTGGAATAACCGGTAATACATCAAGAATCATCCAATCCGGGAAGTTCCCGGAGTTACGGAATGCTTCGATAACTTCAAGGCGTTTGATCGCACGATTACGACGTTGGCCTTGCGCAGTGCGAAGCTCTTCCTTCAAGAATTCCAGTTCTTTGTTCACATCGATGTCTTGAAGCAATTTTTTAACCGCTTCAGCACCCATGCCTGCTTGGAATCCGTAGCCGTATTTCTCACGATAGCTGCGGTACTCTTTCTCCGAGAGAAGTTGTTTTTTCTCAAGCGGTGTATCTCCTGGATCCGTTACAACATAAGATGCGAAATAGATAATTTCCTCGAGCGAACGAGGGGACATATCTAACGCAAGACCCATGCGGCTAGGAATTCCTTTGAAGTACCAGATGTGGGAGACAGGGGCAGCAAGCTCAATATGCCCCATACGCTCACGACGCACTTTCGCGCGTGTTACTTCTACGCCGCAACGGTCACAAACAACGCCTTTATAACGAACCCGTTTATATTTACCGCAATGACATTCCCAGTCCTTCGTTGGGCCGAAAATCTTCTCACAGAACAGCCCTTCTTTTTCCGGTTTCAAGGTACGATAGTTAATCGTTTCCGGCTTTTTTACTTCTCCGCGGGACCAGGACCGAATTTTCTCTGGCGATGCTAATCCAATCTTCATAAACTCAAAATTGTTTACGTCCAACAAGGAGCAACCCTCCTTAACCCTGTACTATTTGGCCAAGCTATATACCATGAATTACTCAACGCCAGCCTCTGAACCCTCAAGGTTCAAGTTCAGCTTATCGCTTGTTACGTCGTCTTCATCATCAATTTCTTTCATTTCGATCTCTTCTTCATTTTCAGATAGGATTTTCACATCCATACCTAAACTCTGAAGCTCTTTGATCAATACTTTAAACGATTCTGGAACACCTGGCTCAGGAACATTCTCGCCCTTCACAATCGATTCGTATGTCTTCACGCGGCCGACGATATCGTCAGACTTGACGGTAAGAATCTCTTGCAATGTGTAAGCTGCACCGTAGGCCTCAAGCGCCCAAACCTCCATCTCCCCGAAACGCTGTCCACCGAACTGTGCTTTACCACCGAGCGGTTGCTGTGTAACAAGTGAGTATGGCCCTGTCGAACGGGCATGGATTTTATCATCAACCATGTGCGCTAGTTTGATCATGTACATGACGCCGACAGTCACTTCACGCTCGAAGCGGTCCCCAGTACGACCATCGTACAATACGGTTTTACCGTTCCGCTGCATGCCTGCTTCTTCCATGGTATCAAATACGTCTTCCTCGTTCGCGCCGTCGAATACCGGCGTCGCACAGTGAATGCCGAGTGCTTTCGCGGCCATCCCAAGGTGAACCTCGAGTACCTGACCGATGTTCATACGCGACGGAACCCCTAGTGGGTTAAGGACAACCTCTACAGGTGTACCATCCGGCAAGAACGGCATATCCTCTTCTGGAAGTATACGCGCGATAACCCCTTTGTTACCGTGGCGTCCCGCCATTTTGTCACCCTCAGAGATCTTACGCTTCTGAGCGATGTATGCACGTACAAGCTGGTTCACGCCTGGTGGCAATTCATCGCCATTCTCACGTGTAAATACTTTAACATCAACGACGATACCATCTGTACCATGCGGTACGCGAAGGGATGTATCACGAACTTCACGCGCTTTCTCACCGAAGATCGCATGCAATAGACGTTCTTCCGCCGTAAGCTCCGTAACCCCTTTAGGTGTTACTTTACCGACGAGAATGTCGCCAGCGCCGATTTCAGCACCGACACGGATAATACCGCGCTCATCGAGATTCTTAAGCGCTTCTTCCCCGACGTTCGGGATATCGCGAGTGATTTCTTCCGGTCCAAGCTTTGTATCACGAGCTTCGGATTCGTATTCCTCGATATGGATCGATGTATACACATCTTCCTTAACGAGTTTCTCATTCAAGAGGATGGCATCCTCATAGTTGTAACCTTCCCAAGTCATAAAGGCAACGACAACGTTGCGCCCAAGCGCCAATTCACCTTGCTCAGTGGACGGACCATCTGCAAGAATATCGCCTTTCTTGACGATATCGCCTTTGCGCGCCAATGGACGTTGGTTAATGCAAGTCCCTTGGTTCGAACGCATGAATTTGTGCAATTTATGTTTAATCAAGTCACCTTTAACTTCTTTGCCATCGATCACTTCAACGCGACGCACTTGGATTTCATTCGCAGATACGCGCTCTACGATTCCATCATGCTTCGATACGATACATACCCCGGAATCTTTTGCAGACTTATGTTCCATACCTGTACCGATAAGCGGAGCTTTCGGAATAAGAAGAGGAACAGCCTGCCGCTGCATGTTCGATCCCATGAGCGCACGGTTGGAGTCATCGTTCTCTAGGAACGGAATGAGCGCTGTCGCTACGGACACAACCTGTTTCGGCGATACGTCCATGTAGTCAACGCGATCAATCGGCATCGTCAAGATGTTATCAGACTGTTTGTTATAACGAACGATAACACTTTCTTCTGCAAATGTGTTGTCTTCATTCAATCTCGCGTTCGCTTGCGCGACAACATAGTTGTACTCTTCATCTGCCGTTAGATAAGAGATCTGATCCGTTACTTTACCTGTCTTCGGATCTACCCAACGATATGGTGCTTCAATGAAGCCATATTCATTAATGCGAGCGAATGTCGACAAGGAGTTGATCAAACCGATGTTCGGTCCCTCTGGCGTCTCGATCGGACACATACGACCATAATGCGATGGATGTACGTCACGAACTTCGAAGCCAGCACGTTCCCGTGTCAAACCGCCCGGTCCGAGTGCTGATAGACGACGTTTGTGCGTCAACTCAGCTAGCGGATTCGTCTGGTCCATGAACTGGGACAACTGAGAGCTACCGAAGAACTCTTTGATCGATGCAATAACAGGACGAATATTGATAAGCGCCTGTGGCGTGATTACATTCGCATCCTGGATGGACATTCTCTCACGAACAACACGCTCCATACGGGAAAGACCAATACGGAATTGGTTCTGCAGCAATTCACCAACAGAACGCAGACGACGGTTACCTAGGTGATCGATGTCATCCGTGTCGCCAATACCATGCAACAAGTTAATGAAATAGTTGATGGAAGCCACGATATCCGCAGGTGTAATGTTCTTCACCGACTTGTCGATGATCGCATTAGAGATAACCTTAATCACGCGGGACTCGTCATCTGGTGAGAATACATTCACACACTGCAGAGGAATACTATCTGCATCAAGCACACCATTCGCAACATGGTATGTCTTGTAGTTCACATTCTCCTCCAAGTGAGGAATCAGTTCATCCAGTAGACGACGGTCAATCATTTGACCAGCTTCTGCAAGAATCTCACCTGTCGTTGGATTGATTAATGTCTCCGCCAGACGCTGGTTAAATAGACGATTCTTGATATGAAGCTTTTTATTAATTTTGTAACGACCCACATTCGCAAGATCATAGCGCTTTGGATCGAAGAAACGCGCAACAAGCAAGCTCTTCGCATTATCAAGCGTAGGCGGCTCACCTGGACGCAATCTCTCGTAGATCTCGATTAACGCCTTCTCCGTCGAATCTGTGTTGTCTTTATCGAGTGTGTTACGAATATATTCATCATTACCGAGCAAATCCAGAATCTCAGCATCCGTGCCAAAGCCCAAAGCTCTGAGCAACACCGTTACTGGAATCTTCCGCGTGCGGTCAATACGAACATAGATGATGTCTTTCGCATCCGTCTCAAGTTCGAGCCAAGCACCACGGTTCGGAATCACTGTCGCCGTATATGTTTTCTTCGCGTTCTTATCCACTTTAGTGCTAAAATAGACGCTAGGAGAGCGAACCAACTGGCTGACAATTACCCGTTCTGCACCGTTAATAATAAACGTACCGGTCTCCGTCATTAGCGGAAAATCGCCCATGAAAACTTCTTGTTCTTTTACCTCACCGGTTTCTTTGTTAATCAGCCGTACTTTGACACGTAATGGAGCTGCATAAGTTACATCGCGCTCCTTCGAATCGTCTACGGAATATTTCGGTTCACCCAGATTGTAATCGATAAATTCCAAAACCAAGTTACCTGTAAAATCCTGAATTGGCGAAATATCTTGGAACATTTCACGCAATCCTTCATCCAAAAACCATTGGTATGATTTTTGTTGGATTTCAATCAGGTTCGGAATCTCGAGCACCTCGTTAATGCGTGCATAACTCCTCCGAGTGCGTCGACCATACTGAACAAGTTGTCCTGCCAACTTTAACTCACCCCTCATGTCTACTCACTAAAAATTTCATTGCGAATCCATCCCATTATCCTTTATAATCCTGCCATACAGCATTTTCATGCTGACAGTTTACAAAAGCCCATGAAAATGATTCAAAAGGACAAATAAAGAAAAGCCCTTATCGAATGTTTTTTCGAAAAAAGAGCGTATTTCGCAACTAATCCTTTCGTTTCTGATTCATTTCCTTCATATCCAGTAGATTTACCCAAAATGTAAACATTATACGTCAAACATCAAATTTCTATGCATTTAGCACCGAAAAATTTAGGCTTGACATTTTAACGCGATAAAGACATTTAGGTCATCCTAATACTGACATTTTATAATAATAACATACCTGAAAAGTCAAGTCAAGATTTCAATCTCGCCCTATAAATGGGTTAAGTTCTCTTAGTCGACTTGAAAATACGGTACCCTTTATCTTTCCCTACCTCTTCAACCGCATCTTCTCCGAATAACTCTTCTAGCTTCGCTCGTGCCGATGGCGCGCCTTGTTTCTTCTGAATGACGATCCATAACGTACCGTCTGCATTTAAATGATCATAAGCCTCTGTGAAAATACGATGCACCGTCTCTTTACCTGCTCGGATCGGCGGATTCGTGAGAATGACATCGAATGTCTTGCCCGCCACCTTCTCAAATAAATCACTCTGTTCAATGGTCACGTTCTGTATGCCATTGGCTCTCGCATTCTCCTTCGCAAGTTCAACAGCTCTCTCATTCACATCAACCATCGTCACATGCCCTTTGGGCGCCATGAGTGCTGCCGAGAATCCTATCGGCCCATAACCGCAGCCCACATCCAGTACCTTCGCATCCTCCGGCATCTCCATCATATCAATTAACACTTTACTGCCGTAATCTACCCCCGCTTTCGAAAACACCCCTGCATCCGTTACAAAGCGAAGCTTCTTGCCGCGGAGCGTCTCTTCTATCGTGTTACGTTGATGGGCTACGGTAGGCTTGTTCGAGTAATAATGCTCTGACATCATCCGTCCTCCTGTTCTTATCCTGTTTTGTATTATACAATAAACGCCCCCTAACTCAAATGTTCTATGATCTCTTTTTGTTAGTCCAATATACGTCGTACCACACAAGTATATTGATTTCTCTTAAACACCAAAAGTCGAAGCGTGTCCGAAGGACGAAAGCGGTCACTGCACACCGTAACTCTACTACACATCTCCTGCTCATTCGACAAACTTTCGGGTGTCCAGAGGGCGAGCCCCCTAAATCCCCCTTGTAAAGGGGGATTTAGGGGGATGACTACAAAGAGGTACAAGGATTCTTCCTCTCAACGCAAAAAGAGCCCTCCCTGTTGCCAGGGAAGGCTCTTTATCGAAATTACTTAACTTCGATTGCTGCGCCAGCTTCTTCAAGCTTAGCTTTAACTGCTTCTGCTTCTTCTTTGCTAACTTTTTCTTTAAGTGGTTTTGGTGCGTTGTCAACAAGATCTTTAGCTTCTTTCAAGCCAAGGCCTGTTACTTCACGAACAACTTTGATAACGTTGATTTTGGATGCACCAGCGTTAGTCAAGATTACGTCGAATTCTGTTTGCTCAGCTGCACCAGCATCGCCAGCGCCACCAGCCATAACTGCTACAGGAGCTGCAGCTGTTACGCCGAATTCTTCTTCGATTGCTTTAACAAGTTCGTTCAATTCTAAAACGTTCATGCCTTTGATGGCTTCTAAGATTTGTTCTTTACTCATGGTAGAACCTCCAATAATTTTATAGTTTTAGGATGCGAGTCGCATCGCTTGATTAAGCAGTTTCTTCTTGTTTCTCAGCAACAGCTTTAACTGCAAGTGCGAAGTTACGCACTGGAGCTTGAAGCACGCTAAGCAACATGGAGAGCAAGCCTTCGCGGGAAGGTAGTTCAGCAAGAGCTTTGATCGCTTCTACGCCCACAACTTGTCCTTCTACAACGCCACCTTTAATTTTAAGAGCGTCGTTTTTCTTTGCGAAACTGTTAAGAATTTTCGCAGGAGCAACAGCATCTTCTGTACTGAAAGCGATCGCTGTAGGACCTGTTAATACTTCATCCAATTCCGTCAAATTAGCTTCAGCAGTCGCACGACGTACCAAAGTGTTTTTCAATACTTGGAATTCAACACCAGCTTCACGAAGTTGTTTACGAAGCTCAGTTACTTGAGCAACGTTCAATCCGCGGTAATCTGCAACAACTGTACTCGCACTCTCGCGAAGTTTCGCAGTTACAACTTCAACAGCTTCTTGTTTAGCTTGAATAACTTTTGCGTTTGCCAATCTGTACACCTCCTATAAAAATCTACACGAAGCATGAAAAAAGCCTCCGTAGAAACTACGAAGGCATGATGACTGTTATCGAAATTGCATAGCAATTCAATTACAACACTTTATCATAACACCTCGGTAGGAAATTAAGCTTTGTAGCACCTACTGTCTACGGTCAGCATATTCAACTTGAACAACTTTTACAGATTATCATGGCACATCCTAAAAGTCAATGCCATTTGATCAATCACCACCATTTACCATGGCGCAAAAGATCTTATCTGTAGTTCGCTGTGTTAACGCGCGCGCCAGGACCCATAGTTGAAGATACAGCAATGTTCTTCAAGTATACGCCTTTTGCTGCAGCCGGTTTAGCACGGTTCAATGCATCGATTAACGATTTCAAGTTATCGTTCAATTTCTCAGCATCGAAAGATACTTTACCGATTGGAGCGTGAATTTGACCCGCTTTATCAAGACGGTACTCAATTTTACCCGCTTTGATCTCTTGGACCGCTTGGGCAACGTTGAAAGTAACTGTTCCTGCTTTCGGGTTTGGCATTAGGCCTTTACCACCAAGTAGACGACCCAATTTACCAACTTCACTCATCATGTCAGGTGTAGCTACGCAGACATCGAAGTCGAACCAGCCTTGTTGAATTTTGTTGATCATGTCAGCATCACCAACGAAATCCGCGCCAGCAGCTTCTGCCTCTTTCGCTTTATCACCTTTTGCAAATACAAGAACGCGTTTTGTTTTACCTGTTCCGTGAGGAAGGACAACAACACCGCGAACTGCTTGGTCTTGTTTACGTGGGTCTACACCCAAACGAACAGCAACTTCAACAGATTCGTCGAATTTTGCAGTCGCAGCCTTCTTAACAAGCTCGATCGCTTCTAGAGGCTCGTAAGTTGCTTCGCTATCAATAAGCTTAGCAGCTTCTAGGTATTTTTTACCGTGTTTAGCCATTTGTTTCTCCTCCTTTGTGGTTTTAGCGGAAAATCCTCCCACTTAGGCGCCTACGAAGTAGGTCGCCAACACGCTTGCGAAGCAAGTCGTGAAACATGCTTGCTGAGCAAGTCATGCGAATAAGTCTACAGCGTAGACCATGATATGCTTACAGATCCCTCAGGATTAGTCAGCGATTGTGATGCCCATACTGCGAGCAGTACCTTCGACCATACGCATTGCAGCTTCAACAGATGCAGCGTTCAAGTCTGGCATTTTTTGTTCTGCAATTTCACGAACAGTCGCACGTTTAACTGTAGCAACTTTCTTCTTGTTCGGTTCGCCAGATCCTTTTTCGATCTTAGCAGCAACGCGAAGCAATACTGCAGCTGGTGGAGTTTTAGTGATGAACGTAAAGGAACGATCCTCAAACACAGTGATTTCAACAGGAATGATTAGACCTGCTTGATCTGCTGTACGAGCATTGAACTCTTTACAGAAAGCCATAATGTTAACACCCGCTTGACCCAAAGCTGGACCGATTGGTGGTGCTGGATTCGCTTTCCCTGCAGGAACTTGCAATTTCACCATTTTAATTACCTTTTTAGCCATGTGAAAAACCTCCTTGCTCTAGAATGTGGTAGACGGGATGATTCCCTCCCACAAGAAACCAGATCGTTAAATCTTCTCCACTTGAGTGTAATCCAGCTCCAATGGGGTTTCTCGCCCAAACATATTGACGTGAACTTTCAACTTGCTCTTCTCGGTAATAATTTCTTCTACCGATCCAACAAAATTCGCAAAAGGACCCACTTTGATACGCACAGATTCCTTCAAATCGAATTCGATTTTCGGTTTCGGTTCTTCCATGCCCATGTGCTTCAGAATTTGTTCCACTTCTTCAGGCAACAAAGGTGTTGGTTTGGAACCAGATCCGGTAGAACCTACGAATCCAGTAACCCCTGGTGTATTGCGAACAACATACCAAGAATCATCTGTCTGGATCATTTCGACCAAGACATATCCGGGGTAAACTTTACGCATGACAGTCTTTTTCTTACCGTCTTTGTTCACCACTTCTTCTTCCATAGGAACAAGAACACGGAAAATCTTGTCCTTCATGTCCATCGATTCGACGCGCTTCTCTAAATTGGCTTTTACTTTGTTTTCATACCCAGAGTAGGTATGAACGACGTACCATCTTTTCTCCATATCTAGTCACCTGGGACCCTTCTTAAATTATCGCTTCGACCAACGAAGAGATTCCGATGTCGAGAACCCAGAAGTAAAAAGTGATAACGAGGATTGTGAATACTACAACAATCGTATAGCTCGTCAACTCTTTACGACTTGGCCAGCGAACCTTTTTAAGCTCAGCCCAACTTTCTGAGATGTAGGAAAACATAGAACCAAAGCTGCGTTTTACACTACCTACGAAAGACACGACGACACCTCCAAAAAACTATCTTGTTTCGCGATGAGAAGTCTGCTCGTTGCAATACTTGCAAAATTTCTTCATCTCCATGCGGTCGGGGTGATTTCGCTTGTTTTTGCTGGTCGTGTAATTTCTTTGCTTACAATTCGTACAAGCCAACGTTATAATTACCCGCATGATGTGCACCTCCCGAAGACATTCTATAAGTAGATATGTCTAAATTCATCCTAAAAAAACGTACGCATATTTAGGGCTACCTAAAACACTTTATCATACAGGGGAACCCATGTCAACGAAGGGCTGAGCTTCTCTCGATTAATATCAGTATGGGTCAGCCCCGGGAAAGATAAACCTACGCACCGATTTTATTGATCTATCAAAGCGTATATACGATTCGTATACAGTCCAGATTACCAATAAATACATCATGCCCCATCGGAGCCGCTCTCAAAATAAAAAAAAGACTCTCCCGAGTCTCCTTCCGCCTACAATCCTAAATCTCGATCTTCCAAGTAACGTTCCAGCTTACGCTTCACACGCTGCAATGCGTTATCGATCGATTTCACATGCCGCTTCAGATCTACTGCAATCTCTTGATACGAACGGCCGTCCAAATATAACATTAATACTTTGCGTTCAAGATCGCTAAGGATCTCCGACATCTTATCTTCCAGTCCCACGAATTCCTCTTGATTAATAATCAATTCTTCCGGGTCCGACACTCTCGAGCCGCAAATGACATCCATCAACGTGCGATCGGAATCTTCATCATAGATGGGCTTGTCGAGGGATACATAAGAATTCAGCGGAATATGCTTCTGCCGTGTCGCCGTCTTAATTGCCGTAATGATCTGCCGCGTAATGCAGAGCTCAGCAAAGGCTTTGAAGGACGAAAACTTGTCCCCTTTAAAATCACGAATCGATTTATATAAACCTATCATACCTTCTTGAATAATATCTTCTCTATCAGCACCAATTAGAAAATAAGAGCGGGCTTTGGCGCGCACAAAATTACGGTACTTATTAATCAAGTACTCGAGTGCATCACTGTCGCCTTCGCGGACGGCATCAACGATATCTTCGTCTGCTCTGATGTCATAATCGAACATTTTTAAATCTTTGAGGTCGACACTCACCAACTATCCCTCCGCCCAGCAACGTCAGCACGAAACTCTCTTTAAAGTATAGACTCCAGTATATATTATGTAACCTATACCGTCAACCAAGGCTATCCAAATTCTATTACAGTTAGCAAAATATCACTTTAATAACTATAAATTTCATTTTATTACATTTTAAAGGATACTATTTGCCTCGCCGCATTTGTTCCAGCTTCGAGAGGATATCTGCACTCATCTTGCTCTCTAGTGGATTTCTCTTATTGCTTGGTTGGTCTCGTTCAATAAACGTCTTCACTTCGCGTTTGCTATGCTCGATCTCGATCAATAGCTCTCTGGCAGATACCCGCAAGGCACCTTGTCCAAAAGCGACATGCTGTTCCACCGAATCCGAGGTCGCAACATAGATCTGCCTGCGTCGATGTGTTAAGTCATGAACGAAGCGTTCTATACATTCATCGGCTGTTTCCTTCTCTTTTGTGAAATGAACGGAAATTTGATTCTGAGCAAATGCCCCGCCAAGCCCAGGAACACGATAGGCATCAAAGACAACGATCACACGTCTTCCCGAAAAAGCTTGATAGTCTGCCAATCGGTTTAACAGATGATCCCTTGCTTCCTGCAGACTGATACTCGACAAGGTGACCAGCTCCGGCCAGGAGCCGATCATATTGTAACCGTCGACGAGCATCACATCCCGCAAATCCGGTGTTCGCTTCTTCCCCATGATCTAGCCTTGCTGCTTGCGCTGTCTCACAACCTCGTACATGAACACGCCTGCCGCAACGGAAGCATTCAAGGAATTAATCTGTCCAGCCATAGGCAATTTGATGAGAAAATCACATTTATCCTTGAGCAGTCGTCCCATACCTTTGCTCTCATTCCCGATGATAACGGCAATTGGCATATTAAAATGATTTGCTTCGAACAGCTCTTGCTGCGCTTCCACATCTGTACCGATGACCCAGATGCCTTCCTTCTTAAGCTGATCAATCGTCTGCGCAAGATTCGTCACTCGTGCAACTGGAACGTATTCCACCGCGCCTGCCGAAGTTTTCGATACAGTTGCAGTTAGGCCTACCGATCGGCGCTTCGGAATGATAACACCATGCACACCAGTGCAATCCGCTGTACGCAAGATTGAGCCCAAGTTATGCGGATCTTCAATTTCATCCAAGATGAGAAGGAAAGGCATTTCCCCCCGCTCCTGTGCAGAAGCTAGAATATCCTCAACCTCTACATATTCATAGGCTGCGACCTGTGCAACAACTCCCTGATGCTGTAAGCCTGGAACCATCTGATCCAGCTTACGCTTGTCCGCATTTTGAACGACGATCTTCGCATTCTTCGCCTCAGCTAAGATCGGCATCGTCAGATGCTTCTGCGCGTTGTCCGCGATCCATATTTTGTTGATTGTGCGACCGGAGCGAAGCGCCTCCATAACCGAATGCTTCCCGGCAATAAATTCTTCCATTTGTGATAGCCTCCCGAGCTTTTATGTCTTTGGATTCTCTTGCTGTGACTGTTCAATCGCGAGTCCAATTAAATACTGCAGCCGATCCATATGTTTGTTGTAATACAAAAACCCAACAAGACATTCAAACGCCGTCGCATGCCGGTACTCCAGTACATCCGCATTTTTGGGGATGCTTCCGGATTTCGCATTGCGCCCTTGACGCACAACATCTTGTTCCTCTTCCGTTAGCAACGGCATCCATAACCCGAGGAATTTGCATTGTGCCTTAGCAGACACGTATTGTGTTGCTTGCCGATGCAAATGATGCGGCCGCTGATTCGGCTGGGATATTAAATATTGCCGAATCGCGACCTCATAAATCGCATCACCGATGTAAGCCAGTACGATCGGATTCATCAGTTGCGGTTTCTTCGCCGGCGGAAAGTCAAACCAATATTCCGCTTCTTTCTCTTCATTGTTACTCATACTTCACCTGCTCTCATTTCCGGCGCCAACGCATCCCTTGCGGCGTATCCTCTAATACGATGTTCTTCTCTGCTAGGAGATCACGAATCTCATCCGCCCGCGCCCAATTTTTTGCCTTCCGCGCTTCGACCCGCTCCGCAATCAGGTTCTCAATCTCTTCATCAAGCATTTCTTCCGATTTGAGCTCCATTAGACCGAGTACGTTATTAAAATGATCGAACAACACCGCAATCGCTTGTAATTCGCCGGCTTTCACGATAGCCCGCTGTAAAACCAGATTCGTCTCGCTCACCAGATCAAACCACGCTGTAATCGCATCCGCTGTATTAAAGTCGTCATCCATTTTGGCGTGGAATTGCTCACGGATGTGACTAAGCCGTTCGGTAAGCTCCTCGCTTGCCTCTCCCGGATCAACAGCAGACTGTAGACGGTGCTGTAAATTCGCATATGCATTCTCAATACGCGATACACTGTTCTCCGCTTGCGCCATCACTTCTTCGGTGAAGTTGAGCGGATTGCGGTAATGTCCCGACAGCATGAAGTAGCGAATC
Organism: Paenibacillus guangzhouensis; assembly: GCF_009363075.1. Classification (NCBI taxonomy): domain Bacteria; kingdom Bacillati; phylum Bacillota; class Bacilli; order Caryophanales; family Paenibacillaceae; genus Paenibacillus; species Paenibacillus guangzhouensis. The sequence goes on from NZ_CP045293.1 coordinate 4,867,690, forward strand.
GCAGGCGCTTTATATCTTTTACGAAGCTCGACAACTGATATGCCGTTGCCAAGCGATTTGGACATTTTTTCATTATCGATATTGATATAGCCGTTATGCATCCAGTAGTTCGCCAGCGATTTACCGGTTAACGCTTCCGACTGCGCAATTTCGCACTCGTGATGCGGGAACTGCAAATCTTGTCCGCCGCCGTGGATATCCAGAGTATCCCCCAAATAACGCTTTACCATCGCCGAGCACTCGATATGCCATCCTGGACGGCCATCGCCCCATGGGCTGCTCCAATAGATCTCACCTGGTTTGGCGCCTTTCCAAAGGACAAAATCCTCTGCATTTTCTTTGCGCTCATCGACTTCAATCCGGATACCGAACTGCAGCTCTTCAATATTCTGATGTGACAACTTCCCGTATTCCTTGAACTTCTGCGTACGGAAATAGACATCCCCTTGGTTCGCATATGCAAAGTCTTGATCGACTAGCTTCTGAATGAATTCCACAATCTCCGTAATGTTGTCCGTTACGCGCGGATTCGTCGTTGCTGGACGAACGCTTAACCCCTCAATATCCTCTTCAAAAGCTTGAATGAAACGATCCGCTACTTCAGGGACGGTTGTTCCGAGCTGCTCTGCCTTACGAATTAATTTATCATCAACATCTGTAAAATTCGATACATAGTTCACTTCATAGCCAATCGCTTCTAAATAGCGACGAACAACATCGAAGAAAATCACTGGACGCGCATTTCCGATATGAATGTAATCATATACCGTAGGACCGCATGTATACATACGAACCTTCCCCGCTTCAAGCGGTTCAAAAAGCTCCTTCGTTCGATTCATCGTGTTGTAGATGTGCAACGCCATGATTTACACGCCCTCTTTCGTTTGTTGTTGTTCCTGTACGATGCTGAGTTCCTTCTTCAGCCGATCGATTTGTTCTTGCATCTGCCTAAATTGATCAATAATCGGGTCCGATACTTGATTGTGACTTAAGCGATCCAGCCGTTTACCATCCTGCTTCACGATCCGTCCAGGGATCCCGACAACCGTGCTGTTCGGCGGCACTTCATTCAGCACGACCGAATTCGCACCGATCATCGCGTTATCTCCTACACGAAAAGACCCGAGCACCTTCGCCCCAGAAGCAATAACGACGTTATTGCCAATCGTTGGATGACGTTTGCCTTTTTCCTTCCCGGTTCCCCCAAGTGTAACACCCTGATAGATCACCACATTGTTGCCGATCTCACATGTCTCACCAATGACGACCCCCATGCCATGGTCAATGAACAGCCGCTCTCCCAGTGTTGCGCCAGGATGAATCTCGATCCCTGTAAAAAATCGACTTGTCTGCGATATCACGCGCGCTACACTATACCACCGGTGTCTGAATAGCCAATTCGCCAAGCGATGCGCCCAAATGGCATGCAGCCCGGAGTACGTAAAGACCACTTCAAATTTGCTTCTTGCCGCCGGGTCGTTCTCGAACACCGTCTGAATATCCGACCTCATTCTCTGAAACATGTTGATCCCCTTCTATCCCCTCAAAATAGAAAACGCCCCTACAGCAATATCACAATATTGCTGCAGAGACGTACTAACGCGGTCCCACTCTGCTTAAACATTTAGATGATGCTACATGATCATCTTAAATATTTCACTTAGCGTCCTTAACGCGGACGATACGTTATTCCCTACCCTGCGCGGCAGATCGGAAATACAGCTCCCAGGCGCATGTTCAGCTCACTAAGGATTAGGCAACTTCCAGCCATGGTTGCCCTCTCTGAAACCCTTGCAATAAAGCTTACTTCTCCTGTTCTTCGCTTTTAGAGGTTTTTATCAAATTGGAATGATGTTGATTGTAATTATATCCAACAGGTGCCACTCTGACAAGAGACGAAAATCTGTTAATTGAGGGTTCTCGTCTTATGCTTATGCCAAGAATGCACGAAGTCTAGCAACGACCTTATCCTGTCCAAGAAGTGCGATCGTCTCGTTCAAGTCGCGTCCATGCGTCTGTCCCGTTAACGCGACACGGATCGGCATGAACAATTGCTTGCCTTTCGTACCTGTTTCTTTCTGCACTTCCTTGATTGCTGTTTTCATCGCTTCAGCCGTGAACTCCGTCAGAGCCTCCGCTTTGCTTAGGAATGCTGCGAGTACCGCTGGTACTTGCTCCTCTGCGAGTACCGCTGTTCCTTCTTCATCCATTTGGATCTCATCTTGGAAGAACAATGCAGACAGTTCAACAATATCGGAAGCGGAGCGCATCTGCTCTTGGTATAGCGCCACGAGTGAATTCGCCCAGGCTTGCTCTGCTTCAGTTAAAGTCGCTGGCAGCAATCCAGCTTTTTGCAGATGAGGAATGGACATCGCTGCGATACGCGCTGGTTCCGCGTTCTTAATATAGTGATTATTTAACCAGCTTAATTTGTTCGTATCGAACACCGCTGGACTCTTCGATAAGCGCCCTGCATCGAAGATTTCAATAAATTGTTCGCGTGAGAAGATCTCTTCTTCACCTTTAGGTGACCAACCAAGCAATGCAATGAAATTGAATAGCGCTTCCGGCAAATAACCCAATTGATCATATTGTTCGATAAATTGAATAATCGATTCATCACGTTTACTTAATTTCTTATGATGCTCATTCACGATTAATGTCATATGGCCGAATACCGGAGGTTTCCAGCCTAACGCATCATAGATCATCAATTGGCGAGGCGTATTGGAGACATGATCCTCACCGCGCAATACGTGCGAAATTTTCATCAGATAGTCATCGATAACAACAGCGAAGTTGTACGTCGCGATCCCATCCTTCTTCACAATAACGAAGTCGCCTGACACATCAGACTCGAACGAGATCGTTCCTTTGACCATATCATCGAATGTGAAGGTTCTGCCCTCAGGTACGCGGAACCGAATGCTCGGCACACGGCCTTCGGCTTCGAATGCGGCACGCTGCTCCTCTGTTAGATCGCGATGGCGTCCAGAGTAACGCGGCATTTCACCGCGGGCCGTCTGCTCCTCACGCTCTTGCTCCAGCTCTTCTTCTGTGCAATAGCATTTGTACGCAAATCCACCGTCAATTAACTGCTGTGCATATTTATTATAAATATCCAGGCGTTCTGTCTGACGGTATGGACCGTATTCTCCGCCTACATCAATACTTTCATCCCAACTGATACCCAGCCATTTCAGGTAAGTAAGCTGACTCTCTTCCCCACCCTCGATATTCCGTTTCAAATCCGTATCTTCAATACGAATAATTAATTTGCCGTTATGATGACGTGCGAACAAATAGTTGAACAGCGCCGTTCTTGCATTACCAATATGTAAATGTCCCGTTGGGCTTGGCGCATAACGTACACGAACTTCTTGTGTCATAGGACTTAGCTCCTTTTCCTTGCCGAGAATTGCGACTGCATCGCCTTTAAATACCCTTAATCATAGCACATTCTGAAGGAGACAGACAACCGATTGGGCTGCAATTCCTTCGCCGCGGCCTGTGAATCCGAGCTGCTCTGTCGTCGTCGCCTTCACATTGATCTGCGACACATCGGCTTCCAGTACTTGAGCAATTCGCTCCTGCATTTCCGGAATGTATGGAAGCATCTTCGGCTTCTGAGCGATAATCGTGCAATCCAAATTACCAAGCTTATACCCTGCTTCCTTGGCCATCACCCAGATTTCCTCCAGCAGCTTCACGCTGTCAGCATCCTTGAACTGCTGATCCGTATCCGGAAAATGCTTGCCAATATCCCCAAGTCCAAGTGCACCAAGGATCGCATCGCTAATCGCATGTAGCAATACGTCAGCATCCGAATGCCCAAGCAGCCCTTTCTCATAAGGAATCGTAATCCCCCCGATAATACATGGTCTACCTTCCACCAATTGATGTACATCAAAGCCTTGTCCAACTCGAATCATTGCTGTTCCTCCCTCATTTGTTGTAACCAGAACGATGCCGTTACCAGATCATCTGGCGTTGTAATTTTGATATTCGTATATTCCCCTTCAACCACATACACAGGTAATCCGAGCCTTTCTACCAGCATCGAATCATCGGTGCCGACGAACTGCTCTTGCTGCGCCTCTTCATGGGCCCGAACCACATCGGCATAGCGAAAAGCTTGTGGGGTCTGGATAGCCCACAAGCTGCGACGGTCTGGTGTATGTTCGATGCGACCTGCTTCATTCACTTGTTTGATCGTATCCTTCACCGGTACGGCAAGAACGGCTGCCCCATGACGCATCGCTGCTTCATAACAAGCACGAACCCGCTCCTCCGTCACGAATGGACGGACACCATCATGGATGAATACCCAATCGGCATCCAGAGCGAGCAGCCCTTGATAGACCGAATATTGGCGCTCCGCTCCACCTGCGACGATTTTCGTTATTTTCTGAAGACCATAGATCTTAACCCACGCTGTACAACGTTCAACATCCTGCGCACCGACGACGAGTACGATCTCATCGATCAGGGTCATCTGTTCGAATTGTAATAGGGTATAGACCAGAATCGGCTTCCCTTCCAACTGCAAATATTGCTTGCTCTCCGGGGTTCCCATCCTTGAACCTTTACCCGCGGCGACGATGACTGCGCCAACCCGATTGTTCATGCCTATCCCTGCCTTGCTCTATCGCATAATTTGATCTACCTTATAGATTCGACATTTGCGATGAACAACCCTTTTCACGCGATGAACTTTATATAATAACAAGGCCCTCCGCAAAGCAATTGAATCATCAACGATGCGAAGATCTCCTTTTGGACTTCGTTACTGGGCTTTTTCCAGCAATTTCGGCTTCGCGAAGATCATCCGTCCTGCAGACGTCTGCAGCACACTCGTCACGAGCACTTCCATCGTCGTTCCGATGTACTCTCGTCCACCCTCGACAACGATCATCGTTCCATCATCTAAGTACGCTACGCCTTGGCCGTGTTCCTTGCCATCTTTAATCACTTGCACGATAATTTCCTCACCAGGCAATACCACTGGCTTCACAGCGTTAGCCAAATCATTAATATTAAGTACGGATACCCCTTGCAGCTCACATACTTTGTTCAAGTTAAAGTCATTCGTGACCACTTTACCCTGGAGCACCTTGGCCAGCTTCACCAGCTTACTATCCACCTCGGAAATTTCATCGAAATCACCTTCGTAGATCAACACCTTCACTTCAAGCTCTTTCTGAATTTTGTTCAGAATATCCAGTCCTCTTCGACCCCGATTCCGCTTGAGCAAATCCGATGAATCCGCAATATGCTGCAGTTCTTCGAGTACAAACTCCGGAATAACAATCGTGCCTTCGATAAAGCCCGTCTTACAGATATCTGCAATCCGACCATCGATAATAACGCTCGTATCCAGAATCTTATGCTCCTCGTTCCCGCGATTCGAATGGCTCTCTCCATTACCGCCTCTTCCACGCGTCAGAATGGCTACCAATTCTTCTCTCCGTTGCAATCCCAGCCATAATCCTGCAGTACCGCAAGCGAGTGTTAACACGATGCCCAATATGGCACCCAGCGACTCTACAATTGGCTCTAACAGATACGCCACACCTAGACCACCAACAAGTCCAAGGAATGCAGCAAATACATGCTCAAATGGAAGGCTTGTTACTTTATCGAGTCCCGTCCGAATCCGGCCCAGAACCGAATCCCCACCTAGCGAAAATAAGACCAAAAATACCGTCATACTGATACCCATAAATAACACCGTTCCAACCCATGTGCTTGCATCACCGAACATCGATTGCAGCCAATCTGTTGTCCGAATGCCTGCAAATGTGTACACTTCAAATCCGACCCATGCCCCTAACAGCAGCCATAACATCTGTATTCCTTTTTTTAACATAGGATTCACCTCCTTTACAATTATGGTCCAATTTCATCCAAGCTAATCTTGGTGAGAACAACTTTTTTCATTGATAACTGGTAATTCATTCACTTATAATTGAGTTAATTTCGGATTCGATGACGAAGCAGGTTATCAAGAATACTAATAAATCGAGGTGTATACACATGAGTGAGTCGACTTTACAAGCGTTTCAGGAGCAGGTCTCCGAATTGTTACTACGTCACCGCAGTCTCTTGGATGTTCTCTCGAAATATGGCCAGTCCAATGCATCCGTCAACCGTTCTGTCGTGAAAGCGATTACGGAATGTGGATGTATCGAACTGAATGCAAGTAAACAATGTTATCCGGAAGAAATGACACAGACGAGCCATCAGCTCTCAAGCCACTTGCATGGCGAGCTCTGTGAGAATTGTAAAGAAGTGGTCACTGCAGAGCTCGGTAGGAACTTGTTCTATATGTCCGCGCTATGCAATCTGCTCGATGTGAAGATGAATGATGTCGTGCAGAGCGAATCGAAGAAATGTTCCACGCTCGGATTTTTCAATTTATCGTAATGCCAACGCTCAAATAAAACACAAAAAAGCATTTATTCGAATCTCCGTAGAGAGCGAAATAAATGCTTTTTATTGTCGATACAACTAACTATTCAGTTGATCAGAACGCGATGCATCCTCTTTGGAAGCTGTACGTTTGCTCTTGCGACGCGTGGTGAACACAAGCTCAACGTTTTTTTTTAAGCCATACAACGCATAAAATGCGAGTGGAATTAGAATCAATTTTGGAGTCTGAGCCGGGAATTTAATCGCGAGTACGAGCGCAAGAATAATGACGATCGGCGCAATCCAGAATGCTTTCTTAGGAATGCCAACCTTCTTGAAATTCGGATATTTCACACGGCTAACCATCAGATACGACAATAATAATGAACTAATCACCAGATAAGGCGTAGCCAAGTCCGCATGGAACAATGCTAATGTACATAGTACACCACCCGCAGCCGGAATCGGAAGCCCGATGAAATATCCTGGCGTTCCGGATATGACATTAAATCTGGCAAGACGAAGCGCACCACAAATCGGGAATATTGCCGTTACCGACCATGCGAGCAACGGATTCAAATGCGTAAACGCAGTCACATACATAATAAAAGCTGGAGCTACACCAAACGAAATTACATCAGACAGGGAATCAAGCTCTTTCCCGAATTCACTCTGCACATTGAGTGCACGAGCAACCCGGCCATCCAGCCCATCCATTAGCATAGCAATAATCACCATAATAGCGGCATAATCGTTCTCACCGTTAAAAACTAATATGATGGAAATAATTCCGAGTACCAAGTTACTAATCGTAAACAAGTTCGGAATCGATTTTGTTATCATAGACTCACCTCATATTTACTATGCCCCAGTGTCATTCATTGATTGTATGACAATTTATATTTGTCTGTCAATAAACACCTGTTCTTGGATACGCTTAAGACCTTCCTTAATCGTACGGGCACGCACTTCACCAATTCCATCCACTTCATCCAATTCTTCGATCGTCGCCATCGTCACATGCGGCAGCTGGTAGAACCGCTGAACCAGGTTATTAATAATAACATTCGGCAATCGTGGGATCTTGCTGAGAACGCGATAACCGCGCGGCGCAACCGATTCTTCCGTCATTAAGTTCGAGGACTGATACCCTAATAATCGAATAATAAAATGTGCATCCAGCAATTCGTCCGAGCTGCATTTCTTCAAGCATACGAAAATTTCCTTCAATTTCTCTTCGGATGAATCCTTCGCATAGTCTTTGATTAACAGCCTTGCGTCTTCCTCCGTATTTCCCACTAGCTCTTCCATCTGCATGCTGATCAACCGGCCTTCGTTGCCTAGCTCATGGATGTAACGTTTGATCTCCTGCTTGATCCGAAGAGCCATCTCGAAGCGCTGTACGACATGCACAACCTCCTGTAACGTCACAAGCTCTTCAAATTCCGAAGCTGTCAGATTCGTCAGCGCCTGATTGAGCACCACTTTATACCGTTCCAACGTCTGTATAGCTTGATTTGCTTTCGTTAAGATGACGCCAATCTCCTTGAGGGAATACCGCAAATTCCCTTGATAGAGCGTAATCACGTTACGACGCTGAGAAATGGACACGACGAGCTTCCCTGTCTGCTTCGCTACCCGCTCCGCTGTCCGGTGTCTAATTCCCGTCTCAATGGAGGATATCGATGAATCGGGTATCAGCTGAGTGTTTGCATAGAGGATACGTTTTAAGTCTTCACTTAAAATGATCGCGCCATCCATCTTCGCTAGCTCGTACAGATAGTTCGGTGAGAAATCACAGTTAATGGAGAAACCCCCATCTACAACTTCCATCACTTCTGGACTGTATCCAACAACGATCAATCCCCCGGTTTTGGCGCGAAGGACGTTCTCCAGCCCATCTCGAAACGGCGTCCCCGGCGATACCAATCGAAGAAGATCATTTACATTATCTTGTTGAACCGCTTCTTTCATTCTCTATTATGCCCCCTAACCTAATGCAGCTCTTAGCGCTTCCGCTACGGTGTTCACACCGATAATTTCGATCCCCTTGGGCGCTTTCCACCCCTTTATACTTTTCTCAGGCATAATCACACGCTTGAACCCAAGCTTGTGCGCCTCTTTAACCCGCTGCTCCACGCGAGATACAGCCCGCACTTCCCCAGTTAGTCCAATTTCGCCGAAAAACACATCGTATGGCTGAGTTGGCGCATCCTTAAAACTCGATGCAATACTTACGGCGATCGCGAGGTCAACGGCAGGCTCATCGAGCTTCACGCCACCCGCAACATTCAGATAAGCATCTTGATTCTGCAAGAACATGCCCATTCGTTTCTCAAGCACCGCAATAATGAGCGACATCCGCTGATGATCGACACCTGTCGACATTCGCCGCGGCGACGGGAAATTCGTCGAAGCGACTAAGGCTTGGAGTTCAACTAGAACAGGACGAGTCCCTTCCACACTAGCGACGACGGTCGAACCGGCTACTCCAAGCGGACGTTCGGACAAAAACAGCTCCGATGGGTTGGACACTTCCTCAAGCCCCGTCTCTTGCATCTCGAAAATACCGATCTCATTCGTTGAACCGAACCGATTCTTCACCGCACGCAGCAATCGATAGGTATGATGCCGCTCCCCTTCGAAGTACAATACGCAATCCACCATATGTTCCAATAAACGCGGACCTGCGATCGCTCCTTCTTTGGTGACATGCCCTACAAGCACGGTCGCAATTCCCTTTACCTTAGCAATACGCATAAAGTGCGCCGTACATTCACGAACTTGGGAGACACTCCCTGGCGCCGAAGCAACAGAAGGCTGATAGACCGTCTGAATCGAGTCGATGACCAGAAAATCAGGCTGGATCTCATCAATCGCTTCCTCAATTTGCTCGAGGTTCGTCTCACATAAGACGAATAAAGATTCAGACAATGCATTTAATCGATCCGCACGCAGCCTTGTCTGTCGAACAGATTCCTCGCCAGATACATAGAGAACCTTGAGTCCTGCCGTTGTAAGCGCGTGTGATGTCTGCAGCAATAATGTGGATTTCCCGATCCCGGGATCACCGCCTACAAGAATTAATGAGCCAGGAACGAACCCGCCGCCGAGGACACGATTCAGCTCAGCGATATGCGTCTGAATGCGAGGTTCTTTACCACTCTCTATATGTATGATGGATTGCGGTTTTTCTTTCGTATGAAAAATGGGCGATTGCATGCCTTGCGTCTTGACAACCGTCTGCGTCTCTTCGACCATCGTGTTCCAGCTCATGCATCCTGGGCATTTGCCGAACCATTTTGCTGTCTCATGACCGCATTCTGTACAGTAAAACTTTGTTTTGACTTTCGCCATTTCGATCTCCTAACTAACCTTCATCTCGTACAAAAATTGACTGTTTTCGCAAATTTCGTACTTCTTTCAATTTTAACATTTTTACGCTAGAGATAAAAGGAAAACCCGAAACCTTATAGGCTTCGGGTTCTATTTATGCAGAATACGTAAGAATCAAGTTATTTTAATGATGCAGTACAACAAGGCTGCCTTCCTGCTCATCAATCGTTAGGCTGTCACCTTTCGAAATTTTGCCCATCAAGAGCTCTTCTGATAGACGGTCTTCAATATGCTTCTGAATCGCACGACGCAGTGGACGCGCACCGTAAGCAGGATCGAACCCTTCCTTCGCTAGGAAAGCTTTCGCTTTGTCCGTTAAGATGAAATCAACTTCCTGCTCTTTCAGACGGTTGCGAAGATCTTCGGCCATCAACGACACGATCTGTGCAATATGCTCTTCGCTGAGCGAATGGAAGACAATGATCTCATCAATCCGGTTCAAGAACTCTGGACGGAAGCTTTTCTTCAGCTCGCCCATGACTTTATCCTTCATGTTGTTATAATCTTTGCCGGAATCATTCGCTGCTGTGAAGCCAAGCGTCGAATTCCGCTTGATCGCTTCTGCCCCTACGTTCGAAGTCAGAATAATTAACGTATTGCGGAAGTCTACGACACGACCTTTGGAATCCGTAAGTCGCCCGTCCTCCAGCACTTGAAGCAAGATGTTGAATACTTCAGGATGTGCCTTCTCGATTTCATCAAGCAGCACAACCGAGTATGGTTTACGTCTTACTTTCTCCGTTAATTGACCGCCTTCTTCATAACCAACATATCCTGGAGGCGCACCGACTAGGCGTGATGTCGAATGTTTCTCCATATACTCAGACATATCGATACGAATAACAGCATTCTCATCTCCAAACAGAGATTCTGCAAGGGCACGTGCCAATTCCGTCTTACCTACCCCGGTTGGACCTAAGAAAATGAATGATCCCATCGGACGTTTCGGATCTTTCAGGCCGGCACGAGCACGACGTACGGCACGGCTAACTGCTTTGACCGCTTCTTCTTGGCCAATCACACGCTCATGAAGGATAGACTCCATCTTAAGCAAGCGCTCGGATTCTTCTTCTGCCAGCTTACGAACTGGAATTCCAGTCCAGCTTGCTACGATCTGTGCGATATCATCAGGTGTTACTTCAGAATCCGTACGGCCTTGCTTTTCTTTCCACTGATTCTTCGTTAGATCAAGCTCTTCACGCATTTTCTGTTCTGTATCACGAAGTGCTGCTGCTTTCTCGAACTCTTGGCTCTGTACAGCGGCATCTTTTTCTTTGCGAATATCTTCAAGACGATTCTCGAGCTGTTTCAAATTCGGCGGTACCGTATAAGAGTTAAGCCTTACCTTCGAACCAGCTTCATCAATCAAATCGATCGCTTTGTCCGGTAAGAACCGATCCGTAATGTAACGGTCCGACAATTTGACTGCTGCTTCAATCGCCTCATCCGTAATTTTCACCCGGTGGTGGGCTTCATAACGGTCACGTAGTCCATGCAAGATCTGAATCGCTTCCTCCGGAGATGGTTGATCAACTGTAATCGGCTGGAATCTGCGTTCAAGCGCAGCGTCTTTCTCAATGTATTTGCGGTATTCATCCAGTGTCGTCGCACCAATACATTGGAGCTCGCCACGTGCTAGAGAAGGTTTGAGAATATTCGATGCGTCAATAGCGCCTTCTGCTCCGCCTGCGCCGATTAGAGTATGAAGTTCATCGATGAACAGAATGATATTGCCTGCTTGACGAATTTCGTCCATGATCTTCTTCAGACGATCTTCGAATTCACCGCGGTATTTGGTCCCTGCAACGACAGAGCCCATATCCAAGGTCATGACACGCTTATCGCGAAGCGTCTCAGGAATTTCGTTCTGGATGATACGTTGTGCAAGCCCTTCAGCAATCGCCGTCTTACCAACCCCCGGTTCCCCGATCAGGACTGGATTGTTCTTCGTTCTACGGCTCAACACTTGAATGACGCGTTCAATTTCATTACTGCGGCCAATGACAGGATCTAAGTTCCCGTCCTTCGCGAATGCCGTTAAGTCACGGGCAAGCGAATCAAGTGTCGGTGTGCTGACATTGGCAGGTGTTCCATGATGGCTCGATACTGCTTCACTGCTGCCTAAGAGCTGCAGAACTTGCTGACGCGCCTTATTTAAACTGATACCCAGGTTATTGAGTACACGTGCAGCGACACCTTCGCCCTCACGAATCAACCCGAGAAGGATATGCTCTGTACCTACATACGTATGACCAAGCTTACGAGCTTCGTCCATGGATAGTTCAATGACTTTTTTAGCACGAGGCGTATAAGCAATATTCGTTGGTTGCTCCTGTCCACGACCAATCAAAGATTCGACTTCGTCTTGAATCTTCTCAAGCCCTAGTCCAAGCGCAATCAAGGCTTTAGCTGCAATACCTTCTCCTTCACGAATCAGTCCAAGAAGGATATGCTCCGTGCCAATATTGTTGTGACCTAGTCGCACGGCTTCTTCTTGTGCTAGTGCCAATACTTTCTGTGCTCGCTCTGTAAATCTTCCAAACATCATATCTATACACCTCCGCTTAAACTTAATTATAGCTAGAATTTATGATTTAGAAAGTTTATCGCGAATTAATGCAGCGCGATAAATATCTCTTTCTTCGGTATTTAACTTGCGACCGTATACTTGCTGCAGGAATCCCGTCTGAGACATCACAATCAACTCATTCAATACATCGGATGATACATGATCGATGAGACCGAGATCTAGTCCAAGACGCACATCGGAGAGCCGTTGTGACGCTTCCTTCGAATCCATGACTTCCGCATGTGTTAAGATACCGAGAGATCTCCGGATACGGTCTTTGATGCGAATCGGAGATTCTTGCATAATCTTCTCCCGCGCAGCCTTCTCATGTTCAATGATTTGCCTTGCCACACTATGCAAATTATCGATAATTTCTTTCTCGGACTGACCCAACGTAATCTGATTCGATATCTGGAACAGATTCCCGATGGATTCACTGCCTTCACCATAGATGCCGCGAACAGCCAAACCTACCTGTGTAATTGCCGGCAGCAGCCGATTCATCTGCTGCGTTAAGACGAGTGCTGGGAGATGGATCATCACGGATGCCCGAATGCCAGTACCCACATTGGTAGGACAGCTGGTCAAATATCCTCGAACCTCATCAAATGCATAATCTACTTGTTCTTCAAAAACATCGTCAATCCTGCTTGCGAGCTCCCAAGCTTCTTCTAATTGAAACCCGGGGTAGAGACATTGGATTCGAAGATGGTCTTCTTCATTGATCATGATGCTGGCTGCTTCATTCTCGCTAATGATGACTGCGCCATTGCGGGACTCATTTGCCAAGTTGGGACTGATAAGATGTTTCTCCACCAGTACGCGTTTATCCAGTTCACTCATATCGGATAAGAATACTTCCGAGAAATTTCCGATTTCTTTCATTTCTGCGGCCTGCATCACTTGGCTTAATCGATCCAGAATTTCTTTGGATTGCTGATTCGTAGCCAGCATAGGGAATGGAAGGTTATCCAAGTTACGTGCGATCCGAACGCGGCTGCTTATAACAATATCCGAGTCTGGACCCTTCCCACGCATCCATTCGCTTAATGCCTTCTCAGTGAATTTACGAGCTTCCATTCAACATCCCTCCAACGCCAATATGACTTGTTATCCTGCAGAAATTCGTTTTTCCAACTCACGTATTTGATCGCGAATTTTCGCGGCATCTTCGAACTCTTCATGAATGATACGGTATTGCAGCTGCTTCTTTAGTTCCTCCAGCTCACGTTTGGTCTGAATGGATCCGCCACGGCGTTTGGGAATTTTCCCAATATGCTTGGTGCTGCCGTGGACACGTTTGAATAAAGGATCCAGCCGATCTTCAAAGTGCTTATAACAGGAACTGCAACCGAACCGTCCAATCTTGCTAAATTGGGAGTAGGTTAATCCGCATTCGTCACAACGAATCGTCTGCGCTTTACTACTCGTGGAGCTGCCTTTCCCCGATGGATCAAAATCGAGTAATCCGGACAATAAGCTGTGAATAGAGAACCCATTCGATGTTCCCGGTATCAGTTCGCCTTTCTCACGGGCACACGATTCACAAATATGAAATTCCGTTTTCTCACCATTCACGATTTTCGTGAAATGCAATGTCGCAGGCTTCTTACCGCATTCTTGACAGACCATGGTCATGGACCTCCTTCGATCTAACTTACTTCTTATTCATCAGCAAAGAAAACAGCATTGCACGAAGCAAGCTCGCTCTTAGTTCATCACGGACTGGAAGCTTAATGATCAATGCTTCTCGGCTCACCGCCGCACGGAGCAAATTCGCTTCACGCCTTGTTATCACACGCGCTTCTTCCAGCTGATAGATCAGACCCTCTGCAGCTCCTTGTTCAATACGATCACCAATGGTGTGTCGTAGATGCTCTTGAATCGCCTGTTCAGCAGGCAATTGAAGACGTTGAATCCGTATATACCCGCCGCCACCGCGCTTACTCTCCACGACATATCCTTTCTCGAGAGTAAACCGCGTGCTGATCACATAATTGATCTGTGACGGAACACATGAGAATTGATCGGCTAATTCATTGCGTTGAATTTCAATCATACTGCCCGGACTCTCATGCAGAATACTCTTCAGATATTGTTCTATAATATCAGAGATATTACGCATTGATTCATCCTCCATGGTGAAATGTAAAGGTCAAAACTTTGACGTTTAGTTGACCTTGACTTTCTTTGACTTTATAAACATGATATCACTTTTTCCACAGACTTTCAACATCTCTTCCGTCTTATTATTGTTGCATATCTGGCCTCGAAATATACCCATCATATCCTTTAGCCTGCTTAAGAATCTTCTATTACATACTTTAGATTTATATATGATCACATATGTTCGAAGTCCCACTTAGCTCGGTTATTCATCCACTGGTTTTTACTACGGATGACACTGGCACGCCCCTCACCAATAACCTGCATCGATTTTTCCCCCTCACAGTCGAAATGTATCCCTTCTTACAGGAAAAATATCCCAATATAATCAAACTAGAGGTTCCCTATTGCGTTCCATCGTAGGGGCTTTATTGATGTGGTTGGATGAATGAAGGCGCCCATTCCTCGTTCCCATCATTAATAGTTATATTCTGGGAGGGATCGTTTGTGAGGATTACGAAAAAATGGATGCTCGTGGTCATGCTAGTAGCTATGTTTCTCACATTACTGCCTACTCTGTCCTTTGCAGCTGCGTCGGGCCCCCCTGGGACTCCCGTTTTAACGCAGAACAATTGGGATAGCAAGCCGAACTATTCGCTTACTTTCAACATGTGGTGGGGGAATAACGGAACAACATGGAAATTGTATGAAAATGGGACGCTGATCCACACAGCTGATTTAACAGATAATACACCCAATGCGCAAACCGGTTCATACAGCTTCACGAATAAAGCGTCCGGCACCTATGTCTATAAAGTTGAACTCATTAACGCTGCAGGAACATCCGTATCCAATAATCTGAGCTATACCGTAGCTGGCGGCACAGGTGGAGGAGACACGCAAGCACCAACAACACCGACAAATCTAACCTCGACAGCAAAGACCGCTACAACAATCGATTTAACCTGGTCAGCTGCAACGGATAATGTCGGTGTTACAGGCTATGAGGTGTTCAAAGATGGCGTGTCCGTCGGCACAACACCAAACACTGCTTTTTCTGTAACAGGGTTAACCGCCAATACAGCCTATGCCTTCACCGTGAAAGCCAAGGATGCTGCCGGCAATGTTTCTCT
This sequence comes from Paenibacillus guangzhouensis, assembly GCF_009363075.1. Taxonomy (NCBI): domain Bacteria; kingdom Bacillati; phylum Bacillota; class Bacilli; order Caryophanales; family Paenibacillaceae; genus Paenibacillus; species Paenibacillus guangzhouensis. Next base: position 4,883,305 of record NZ_CP045293.1, read on the forward strand.
TGCTAGCAATTCCTTATCTGTGACAACAGACCCTTTGCCAGTCGACACGCAAGCTCCTTCTGCACCAAGCAACCTCATCACTACAGCTAAAACATCCACTTCCATCGCACTCTCTTGGTCACCTTCAACGGATAACGTCGGAGTTACGGGATATAACATTTTCAAAGATGGTGTATCTGCTGGCACGACGACAAGCACGACCTTCAATGCTACAGCTTTATCCCCCAATACGGCCTATGTATTTACCGTTCAAGCCAAAGATGCTGCTGGTAATGTATCTGCACTTAGCAATTCCCTATCTGTAACAACAGATGCTGCCTCCTCCATCCCTGCATGGACCGCAGGAACCGCTTATAAGACGGGCGACCGGGTATCTTATAAGAATAGTGTCTACATATGCCTTCAAGCGCACACGGCATTGGTAGGCTGGGAACCTTCCGGCACACCAACGTTATGGCAATTAGATACGAGTGCACCAGACACTACACCACCAACAGCCCCAACTGCACTAACGGTCTCTACTGTCAGCAGCAACGCATTAACCCTGAGCTGGCAGCCTTCAACAGATAACATTGGCGTTAAGAACTACACGGTATTTCAGAACGGAACGTCCCTTGGCACATCGACGAATACGAGCTACCTGGTGACAGGACTATCTGCGAATTCAACCTATGTATTCAGTGTCAAAGCGAGTGATGCCGCAGGAAACGTGTCGGCAGCCAGCAATGAGGTTACTGTAACAACGCCTGCACCAGATCTTACTCCACCTACGGCACCTACAAATCTTACCGCTTCCAATGTAACGAGTAATACCGTTGTATTAACTTGGAATGCCTCCACTGACAACGTTGCCGTATCGGGCTATGACATTTATGCTGGCCCTGCGCTCAAAGGATCTACGACAGGAACGAGCTACACGGTAACTGGGTTGTCCCCTACTACGTTATACAGTTTTACAGTAAAAGCAAAAGACGCAGCAGGTAATATTTCGGATGCAAGCAATCCCGTATCCGTTACAACGCTAGAGGGCTCTAAAGGTGGCGATTATAAAATCGTAGGTTATTTCCCATCTTGGGGTGTCTATAGCGGACGCAATTATAAAGTACCTGATATCGACGCCTCGAAGGTAACACACATTAATTTCGCGTTTGCCGATATTTGTTGGAACGGCAAGCATGGCAATCCAGATCCTACAGGTCCTAACCCAACGACTTGGTCTTGTCAGGATGAGAACGGAAATATCAACGTACCTAACGGAACTATCGTACAAGGCGATCCTTGGGCAGACACAGGAATGTCCTATCCAGGGGATACATGGGATACACCGATCAAAGGCAGCTTCAATCAATTGAATAAACTCAAGAAGGCTTATCCACATCTGAAGACCATTATCTCTGTAGGCGGGTGGAGTTGGTCGAACCGATTCTCGGATGTTGCCGCGGATCCTGCTGCACGAAAAGTATTCGCAAAATCCGCAGTAGACTTTATCCACAAGTACGGCTTTGATGGTGTGGATCTAGATTGGGAATATCCTGTTGGCGGCGGATTAGCCGGCAATAGCGCGCGTCCAGCAGACAAACAGAACTATACGTTACTCCTACAAGAAATACGTACAGAACTTGACCTTGCAGGGGCAAAGGATGGGAAGCATTATTATCTGACGATCGCCTCTGGCATTAGTGCACAGTATCAGAATAATACCGAACTCGACAAGATCGCCCAAATCTGCGATTGGATTAATATGATGGCTTATGATATGCATGGTGCTTGGGATCCGAAATCCGGGCAAAATGCACCACTCTATTTTGATCCAGCGGATAATGGCATTAACCCGACAGACTTCAATATTGATGCTGCGATTAAAGGGTATTTAGCTAAAGGGGTACCCGCGAACAAGATCGTATTAGGGCTCGCCTTCTACGGCCGGGGCTGGGACGGTTGCGCCAACGTAAATGGTGGCTTATATCAAACCTGTAGTGGAGGCTCGAAGAAAGGGACAGTCGAAGCAGGCTCTTTCGATTATTGGGATCTCGAAGCCAATTATATTAATAAAAATGGCTATACCCGCTATTGGAATGATGTCACCAAGACACCTTACCTCTATAACCCAAGTACAGGCACATTCATCACGTATGACGATGTACAATCACTTCAATTCAAGACCGATTATTTGAAGGCAAAAGGGTTAGCCGGAGGCATGTTCTGGGAGTTCTCTGGGGATAAAACCAAAACGTTGCTTCGTGCGGTTTCAGATTTCCTGCCCCGACAATCGTTAAGTATGCCTTGATCGACGAAATCCCCTGCTGAGGTTATCCTCAACAGGGGATTTTATAATAAAGATTAATAACAACTTATACCCATTCTGTAGATACATTCGAATTGGATTCTGATCGGGCTTCACTTATACACTGTGGATAACTTGAAATCATGAGATCAAGTTGGAACTTAATCTATATCATCTGTGAATGATGTGGACCCAATTGTGGATCATGTGCATGAATTATGGGATGAACATCAAAAAATGATGGATAAACGGATGATTTCTCGGTTATTTATGACTGTCCACAATGTGGATAGTTTTTTGAGAACCGTTTTTCAATGTATCCACAGATATTTCACTACGTTTTTCTAACCGTGCACGATTGGGGACAAAAAAACCACCTTCGAGAAGTGAATCTCAAAAGTGGTCTTTAGCTGCTTGGCATCGTCCTACTCTCCCAGGACCCTGCGGTCCAAGTACCATCGGCGCTAGAGGGCTTAACGGTCGTGTTCGGGATGGGTACGCGTGGAACCCCTCCGCCATCGACACCAAACGTTACAGAGTTTGATCTCTGAAAACTGAATACGAGATAATTTGCGTTTTATTTCTTTAGGATAAGCCCTCGACCGATTAGTATTGGTCAGCTCCACACATTGCTGCGCTTCCACCTCCAACCTATCAACCTCGTCGTCTTCAAGGGGTCTTACTAATTGGGAAATCTCATCTTGAGGGGGGCTTCACGCTTAGATGCTTTCAGCGCTTATCCCGTCCGTACTTGGCTACCCAGCGGTGCTCCTGGCGGAACAACTGGTACACCAGCGGTACGTCCATCCCGGTCCTCTCGTACTAAGGACAGCTCCTCTCAAATTTCCTACGCCCACGACAGATAGGGACCGAACTGTCTCACGACGTTCTGAACCCAGCTCGCGTACCGCTTTAATGGGCGAACAGCCCAACCCTTGGGACCTACTTCAGCCCCAGGATGCGATGAGCCGACATCGAGGTGCCAAACCTCCCCGTCGATGTGGACTCTTGGGGGAGATAAGCCTGTTATCCCCAGGGTAGCTTTTATCCGTTGAGCGATGGCCCTTCCATGCGGTACCACCGGATCACTAAGCCCGACTTTCGTCCCTGCTCGACCTGTATGTCTCGCAGTCAAGCTCCCTTATGCCTTTGCACTCTTCGAATGATTTCCAACCATTCTGAGGGAACCTTGGGGCGCCTCCGTTACTCTTTAGGAGGCGACCGCCCCAGTCAAACTGCCCACCTGACACTGTCCCCGAACCGGATCACGGTCCTAGGTTAGAACTCCGATACGATCAGGGTGGTATCCCAACGGCGCCTCCACCTAAGCTGGCGCTCAGGCTTCTTAGGCTCCCACCTATCCTGTACAGATCGTACCAAAGTCCAATATCAAGCTGCAGTAAAGCTCCATGGGGTCTTTCCGTCTTGTCGCGGGTAACCTGCATCTTCACAGGTATTAAAATTTCACCGGATCTCTCGTTGAGACAGCGCCCAAGTCGTTACGCCATTCGTGCGGGTCAGAATTTACCTGACAAGGAATTTCGCTACCTTAGGACCGTTATAGTTACGGCCGCCGTTTACTGGGGCTTCGGTTCACAGCTTCGGGATTGCTCCCTAACCACTCCCCTTAACCTTCCAGCACCGGGCAGGCGTCAGCCCGTATACTTCGCCTTACGGCTTCGCACAGACCTGTGTTTTTGCTAAACAGTCGCTTGGGCCTTTTCACTGCGGCCCCCTCGTGCTATTCACACTACCGGGGCACCCCTTCTCCCGAAGTTACGGGGTCATTTTGCCGAGTTCCTTAACGAGAGTTCTTCCGCGCGCCTTAGAATTCTCTTCTCGCCTACCTGTGTCGGTTTGCGGTACGGGCACCATCACCTGGCTAGAGGCTTTTCTTGGCAGTGTGAGATCA